>CALMWO010000029.1 GCA_937873805.1 uncultured Hyphomonadaceae bacterium | reverse complement strand
GCGCCTGCTGATGCAAAGTCGGGCGCCAAGCCTGCGGATGGCCATGCTGAACCGGCATGGTCTGGCGGCGACGGCGCGGATGAGCATGCTGCTGTCGGGCCGGCTCCTGTTGAGCCGCCGCATGCCGAGGCGATCAACGTCAAGCCGGCCGATTCCAAGCCGGCAATTGCCAAGCCAGCAGATACCAAGACGACTGGGGAGACAGACCATCACTGATCGTTCGGTTCCGGCGAATGTCGACGTGCTGTTGAGCGCGGACGAGGTGAATGCCCGGATTGAAGCGCTGGTGGATCAGCTGGCGCCCAAGGTTTCCACGGGCTCGTGGACGGCGGTTGTGATCCTGCTGGGCGCAACGCCCTTTGCATCGGATCTGATGCGCGCATTTTCCCGGCGCGGTATCGACATGGGCTTCGATGGCCTTTGGCTGCAAAGCTATGCGGATGCGCGCGAGAGTTCCGGGCGCATGCTTGTGCGGGCCGATGTGGCGCGGCCGGTCGAGGATTGCGGCATCCTGCTGATTGACGACGTGTTCGATAGTGGGCGGACCATCTCGTTCGCGCGCGATCACATGATGCACAAGGGCGCGCGCGAGGTTCTGACCTGTGTGTTCGCGCGCAAGCCGGAAGCGGTGACGGAAGGCCTGGATGCGTGGGCGTGGGACGCGCCGCATCGCTATCTTGTTGGCTACGGCATGGACGACGCAGGCAAGATGCGCGGCCTGCCATTCGTGGGTGCGATCAAGGGCGCCTGATCAGGCGCGCTCAGCCAGTCCAGCGTGTTGCCTTGTTCGCGACCGTGGGCCGCTGGCGCTCGATGGGTTTTTCCCTCGCTGTGCCGATGTAGATAAAGCCCGCGACCTGTTCGTGGCCTGTCATGCCGAGAGCGGCCTGCACGTGGCTGTCGAAGGCGGCGTCTTCGCTGATTCAGACAGCAGCCCAGCCCATCGCGTTGGCGGCGACAAGCAGGTTCTGGCAGAGCGCGCCGGAGCTTAGTTGCTGCTCCCAGATGGGCGTTTTCTTCGGGTCGTGATGGTTGGGACTTGAGATCACGGCGAGTATGACAGGCGCGCGCAACGGTAGAAGCATTTCCGCGGCGAGTTTTTCATCGCTGACATCGGGATCGCGCAGCTTTCGTGCGGCAGCGAAGATATCGCCCAGCTTGTTGCGGGCTTCACCCTCGATGATGAGCACGCGCCAGGGTTCGAGCTTGCGATGATCCGGCACGCGCATGGCGAGGCGGAGCATAGCGTCGAGATCGGCGGCGCCCGGCCCGGGCTCGGTGAGCATGGCCACGGGCGTTGAGCGCCGCAGCGCGAGAAGCTGCAGCGTCTCCGGGCTTGGATGAACCGGTTCGAGCGCTGCGCCGAATTCCGGTTCAGGGGGGAGATCCGGCCGGATTGGCATCTCTAGTGCTGTTCGCCTGGAACGTGGTCGTGCGGCGCTGTCGCGTCAGCCGGCGGCGTGATCGGCGTCGGAGCGACGGGCTGGCCGGAGAGCGCGGCGTCGATGGCGACCTTCATCGTGGACCATTGTTGCGAGAGATCGGAGGCGGAAATCTCGACGCCATTCACGAAGAAGGTCGGCGTGGACTCGACACCGATCTGACGGGCATAGGCGCCGACGTCATTGACGCGCTGGACGTTCTGCTTGTCGGTGAGGCAGCCGTCGACCTGCGCGCCGCTGAGCTTGAATTTTTCGCCGAGCGATTTGAGCGCGGGGATGGAGTCGCCTTTCTGCGAGGCCATCACGATGTCGCGCTGGCGGGCGAAGGCCTCGTCGAGGACAGCGAAGTAGTCTTCCGTGCCAGCGCAACGCGCCACCGAGAAGATGCCCGCGTCGATCGCGCCGTGGATCGCGTATTCGCGGAAGATGAACTTGATCTTGCCGGTGTCGACATAGTCGCGCTTCATCTCTGCAAGGAAGGTGTCGTGCCAGTACTTGCAACCGGGGCAGGTGGGCGAGCCGTACTCGATGACGGTCACCTTGGCGTCCTGCGGGCCCATGAAGGCGTCGCCCTCGACATTGACGATCTTGTCGCGTCCGGCCGGCCCGCAGGCGGCGAGGGCGAGGGCGGCAACGACGCCAGCGAGGGTCTTGAGGAACATGCAGGGCTCCGATTTGGGGTGGGCGGAACCTAGAGGTTTGGAGGCGAAGGGGGAAGCACGTTGCGCCCGCGCGGATGACATTTCCGATATTACAGACTAAGCGCCACCCATGAGCGACGCGCCCAACAGATGGCGGATCAAATCCGCGCGAACGGTTTATTCGAACCGCTGGATCACGGTGCGCGAGTATCAGACCGTGGCGCCGACCGGATCGGACGCGCTGTATGGGCTGGTCCATATGCATAACCTCGCGCTGGGGGTTCTGCCGATCGATGAGCAGGGCCGGACCATCCTGGTCGGGCAGCAGCGGTTTCCGTTCGGGCGGTATTCCTGGGAGCTGCCGGAGGGCGGCGGCTCGCCCGAGATCACACCGCTGGAGGGTGCTCAGCGGGAGCTGGCCGAGGAGGCGGGGCTGAAGGCCGGGCACTGGCTGCAGCTGGTCGGCGACATGCACATGTCCAACTCGGTAACCGACGAACGGGCCTATGCCTTCCTCGCGTGGGGGCTGTCGGAAGATCACTCCTTTGCGAAGGATAGTTCAGAGGAACTATCCGTTCGAAGAGTTTCCTTCGCAGAAGCGCTGAAAATGGCGGTTTCCGGCGAGATCACGGACGCGTTCACACTTGTCATGCTCTACAAGGCTGACCACCTGCTCCGTACCGGGGGCTTGCCCCCAGAGCTTGCGAAGCTCATGCAGGCGCAGACCTAAAGGGGCGGACGGGCCCCAGGGAGAGACCAATATGTCGGACGGACGCTCGACCCTGACCGAGGCGATTGGTTATGCCGGTACGCCGGCGCCGGTCTGGCAGAAGCTGCGCTTCGATGCGCGTCAGGCGGCCGAGCAGGAGCCGGCGCTGTCGAGCTATCTGGCGGCGACGGTTCTCAATCACGAGACGTTTGCAGAAGCGCTCTGCTACCAGCTCGCGCAGAAGGCGGGCGGGCCGGACATGAGCGCGCTCGCGGTGCGCGAGATCTGCGAAGAAGCGTACAAGAGCGATCCCAGCATCGTGGCGGCGGCGGAGCGTGATCTTCAAGCTGTGCTTGAGCGCGATCCGGCGACGCGGTCGACCTTGCAACCCTTCCTGTTCTTCAAGGGCTTCCTGGCGCTGCAGACGCATCGCACGGCGCACTGGCTGTGGGGACAGGGTCGCGAGACGCTGGCGTTCTTCTTTCAGTCGCGCATGTCGGAACTGTACAGCGTGGACATCCATCCCGCGGCGCCGATCGGATCCGGCGTGTTCATCGATCATGCGACCGGCATCGTGATCGGCGAGACGGCGCGCGTGGGCAATGACGTGTCGATGCTGCACGGTGTGACGCTGGGCGGCACGCCGTGGGCAATGACGTGTCGATGCTGCACGGTGTGACGCTGGGCGGCACG
>CALMWO010000028.1 GCA_937873805.1 uncultured Hyphomonadaceae bacterium | reverse complement strand
ATTGCGGGACGTGAAGGGCCGCATGCGCGGCCTGTTCACGCAGGAGCGCGTTGCGGCGTCGGCGAACCTGTTTCTGGACGGCTTGCTGGGTGACGAGCGCCGTAAGACCGGCTGGATGCGCGCCGAGGCGGCTGGGGATCCGGGGCCTTGGCGGCAACAGGCTATTCTGGGCCGCGGGCGATGGGACGCAGACGCGCTTCGCGACATTGTACGAGAGTATGTGGTCGAGAATCTTGCGAGTGATGAGGCGGTTCTGGGCATCGACGAGACCGGCTACCTCAAGCAGGACAAGGCATCTTGTGGCGTCGCGCGTCAATATACCGGTTCGGCTGGCAAGATCACGAACTGCCAGATCGGTGTATTCGCTGCCTATGTATCGGCTCGCGGTCACGCGTTCATCGATCGCGCCTTGTATCTGCCGAAGAGCTGGACGGGTGATCCCGCGCGACTTGCAGCAACCCATGTCCCTGAAACCATTGGCTTCGCCACCAAGCCGGCTTTGGCAGTTCAAATGATACGGCGGGCGCTGGCAGCCAACGTCCCTTTCTCGTGGGTCGCGGCGGACGCGGTATATGGAGTCGGTGACGTCGAGCAGGCTCTGCGTCGAGCCTGCAAAGGCTACGTTCTTGGCGTGAAATCGGACCACTATTTTGGCTCTTGGGCGGGCAAGCCGCCGGTTGCAGGCAAGGCGGAAGAAATTGCACAGGACCTTGATCCAGGCGCATGGAAACGCCTCTCCGCTGGCGAGGGCACAAAGGGTGCCCGCCTTCATGACTGGGCCTACTGCGAACTCGCCGATCTCGAAGCCGATGAATATGACGAGACAAAATCAGGCGTATGGACGCGGGGCCTCCTGATCCGCCGTAACATCAGCGATGGTGATCTGGCCTACTTCACGACCTGGTGCCCGGCGGGCACGGACATACAGGCTCTTGTCTCCGTCGAGGGCCGCCGCTGGGCGATCGAAGACAGCTTCGAGACGACCAAAAACGAGCTCGGCCTCGATCATAATGAAAGCCGCTCGTGGCATGGCTGGCATCGTCACGTCTCACTCGTCATGCTGGCCTTCGCCATGATGGCGGTGATTCGATACCGCGCCAATGTGTCAACGCCGGTCGGATTCCAGGCCACTGGGGCGGAGTAAAAGCAGGCCAGTGATAGCGCGAGGTGGCGATATGAAGAGGGCCCCGATCGGGGCCCTCTTCATATCGACGGCGTCTTGCTCGGAGGTCAGGTGGCCGTAATCTCGCCGGTGTCGGGATCGACAGTCTCGGTGGCCTGCTTTTGCTCCGCCACGGCTCCGCGGCGCCGGCCAGACGATTGCTTGAGGCGATAACTATCGCCGTTCATCGTCAGAATGCTGACGTGGTGGGTGAGCCGATCGAGCAGCGCACCGGTCAACCGTTCGGACGCGAGCACCTGCGTCCAGTCTTCGAACGGCAGGTTGGAGGTGACGATCGTCGAGCCACGCTCATATCGTTGCGAGAAGACCTCGAACAAGAGCTCGGCCCCGGTGGGCGACAGCGGCACATATCCCAGTTCGTCGATGATCAGCAGCTTTACCGCGGCAAGATCGCGCTGAAGCTTGAGCAGGCGCCGTTCGTCGCGCGCCTCCATCAGCTGGTTGACCAGCGCTGCGGCAGTGGTGAACGCAACCGTGAACCCCTTCTGGCAGGCCGCCAGACCGAGTGCGAGCGCGACGTGGGTCTTGCCCGTTCCGCTGTTGCCGAGCGCGATCACGTTCTCGCGCCGCAGGATATATTCCGAGCGGGCAAGCTCGAGCACCAGCATCTTGTTGAGACTGGGGATGGCGGTGAAGTCGAACGTGTCGAAGCTCTTCACCGCGGGGAACTTCGCTGCCCTGATCCGTCGTTCGATCGTGCGCCGTTCCCGGTCGATCAGCTCGAGCTCGATCAGCCGCAGCAGGTATCGCGTGTGATCGACGCCGTCGCGCGCGCACTCACGTGCCACCTTGTCATACTCGCGCAGCACCGTCGGCAGCTTCAGCTGTTTAAGGTGATGGGCGAGCAGAACCTGTGGCGTGCCCGCCATCGTGCCTGCGGGTAGCAACTCGCTGGTCTCGCCGCTCATGCCGCCAGCACCGCATAATCCGCCGCGCACGTCGTCTTCACGTCCATCTTCGGCAGGTGAGGATATGCGGTCAGATCGAGCCTGGCCGGGCGTTGTTCGATCGCCAGCGCGATCAGCTTGACCGCGTCGAACGCAACCGCCCCAAGCTTGATCGCATCGCGCACGGCCTCGGCGACGATCGCGAGTGGCATCGTCTCGAGTAGCCGCAGCACCTGGATAAACTCGCGCCGACCCCGGTTGCCAAGGCGCGCCTCGAGCAGATGGCGCAGGTGCTGGAACACCTCCGGCAGCGCCCAGCCCTGAAGTGCCGCCGCCTGATCAAGCGCACCCGGCTTCATCTCGATCAGCGCCAGATAGTGCAGCGGATCGGCGACGAACGCGCCCTCGGCATAACAACGCGCATGGCGCGCGATCTCCTCGCTGCCGCACAGGATGACGACCTCGTCGACGAACCCCTTCACCACCACATCGCGGAACCCGTACGCGGTGGGCACCGAGTAATCGTTCGTCCGATACCGCACGAGCGCGGTCGACGAGACGCGCGCGGTGCGCTTCTCGCAGGGCTCGAGCGGGACCGCCGGTAGCGGGCGCAACATCGCAGTGTCCGAGCCAAGCCGCTCGCCGATCGTATCGGTGTGCCGTGCGGCGTGGTCGTTCTGACGGGCACGACACTGCTCCTCGAACCTCGCGTTCAATGCATCGAAGCTCGCCGCATGCGGGATCGGCACCATGAAGTTGGCGCGCGAGAACTTCACCAGCCCCTCGACCTTCCCCTTGTCGTTGCCCTTGCCGGGGCGACCGAACCGATCCTGGAACAGATAGTGGCTGCACAGCTCGGTGAAGGCCCGCGTCCGCTCGCGCTTCCCATCACCGCAGATCTTCGCCACCGCGATCGTCGTGTTGTCGTAGAGGATCGACAGCGGCATGCCGCCGAAGAACGCGAACGCCGACACATGCCCGTCGAGGAACGCCTCGGTCGTCTCGCGTAGATAGGCTTTGACGAAGGGCGCATCCGACTGCGGCAGGTCCATGCAGAAGTAATGGACCTTCTGGCGCACCCCGCCGATCATGGCGACCGCCTCGCCGAAGTCGACCTGGGCATGCCCAGGCGGGTGCGCCAGCGGCACGAACGTCTCGCGGCCCTGCGCGCGGCAGATGCGGACGTAATCCTTCACCACCGTATAGCCGCCAGCGAAGTCATGCTCGTCGCGCAGCCGTTCGAAGATGCGCTTGGCCGTATGCCGCTGCTTCATCGGCGCCGCCTTGTCGGCCTCCAGGATCGCGTCGATCACCGGGATCAGCGCCCCCAGCTTCGGCTTCGCCACCGGCTTGGTCCGTGTATAGCCGGGCGGCAGCGAGAACCTGCACATCTTGGCCACCGTCTCGCGGTTCAACCCGAACACGATCGCCGCCTGTCGGCGGCTGTGGCCCTCGACGAACACGAAGCGCCGGACGGCGGCATAGCTCTCCACGGCAAACATCCTCGGCCGCTCCCAAAAAGGAGCAGCCTAACCAATGGCTGGATTTTACTCCGCCCCGCTCAGCACATCACCGGCGGTCCAATGGCCTGCTTTGTCACCGCCCTGCACATGATGGGGCGAGGACTGTCGGACATACAGGATCGCCTTGCGTTCGAGATGGTGCGGACCGATCTTCTCAAAGATCATCGTGCTTCTCCTTGCATTCCGGCACGCGATCGAGAAGCAGGGTAATTGCTCACGTGGTTGGCTTGGGCTGCGCTGATTAGCCTACGGCAAAGCTGCCGTCGACGAGTTCTCGAATGGCGACCAGGGCTGATTTGCCGCTGAGACGAGCGGTTCCGGTGACGGATCGATACCCAGCGTGGATCTGGGCGCCCCAGTCGGACCGGAAGCCGTTGGTGACCTTGCGGAACACGACTGAGGGGCGGATCTCGCGCTCTGATATGTTGTTGGTCGCAGGGACGTCGCGGTTGGTGAGGAAGACAAAGAACTTGCCCCGCCAAGCCTTGATTTGTTTGAGCAGAACACGTCCCGCAGGGTGCGCGACAGGCATTTGTACCAGGCGGGTCAGCAGATTGTCGGCCTTCGCAGCATAGGGGGCCAGCGTTGTGTCCTTCAGGCTGCTTCGTCGCTTGCCAATCCGGATTGCCCAGTGCAGGTGGTCGCGGATTTTGGGGCGAAGGCGGTATCCCCGCAGTCGATGGCATACTGAACATCGCGCAGGACATGCGCGAGGCAGACCTGATGCTCCTTGCCCAGTTCCTGCTGTCCAGCGTAGCGATCGGAGGTCCACACATCAGGTTGGTGGCCGCCCAGCACCTCCTCAGCAACACTGCGCGCCCGGCGCGGGGCGATCTTGTGCAGGACCGCGTCTTTCGAGAGGAAGACCCATTGCCAATGGGGAATGCCGTTGGTGCGCGTGGACGTCTCATTGGACGCGATAATCTTTGCCGTCACCAACTTGTCGGTGATCGCCTTCGTGGCGGCTGTCATTCCCGCCTCCATGCGCCTGAAGGCGTTGGCGATCGCCCCTTGGGAGATCGTGAGGCCAAACAGCTCCGCGGCAATGCGCGAAAGTCGCTCGAAGCTGACATGGTGGCTGTGATGCAGATAGGCCAGCAGCGAGCGGATGCCAGGGCCAAATGGCGTGCCCGGCACCATGTCCGCCGGGGCCTCGGCTCGATAGCGCCGCCCACAGCCATTGCAGCGCGCACCGAACAATTCGATGCGGGTCACAATCGGGCGGATAGGTGGCAGGTCGATATGGTCGTAGCGATGGCGGCAATGCAAGCCCTTTTTGCCAACCACGTGAGCAATTACGAAGCAGGCGCACCATCAAGGTCGTCAATGTCTGGCGCGTCTCCGCAGGCAATGTCTGCCACCGCCGATCTGCTTCGCAAGCACCGCAACGCAGGCTTCGAGGACGATCAGACACGCAAGAAAGCGCGATGGGAGGACGAAGACCGCGCGCTGAAGACGGATGAGGTCAAGCGGCAGCGGGAGCTTCGTGAACGTGGCCACCGAGCTGGGCCTCGACGCCACCGCACGCCCCACCCGTCACTCCTCGTGGTTCGACCTCGATGGAGATGGTGACCTCGACCTCTACGAGAACAACTACCTCGACCGCAACGTCGTCTGGCGCAACGAGCTGAAG
>CALMWO010000027.1 GCA_937873805.1 uncultured Hyphomonadaceae bacterium | reverse complement strand
CAGGAACCTTGGCGTTAAGCAGGTTTCGGCCCCTTTCTCCTTCCTCAAGACCGCCCACGCCGTGCCGATCACGGTTAGCGAGTTCGGCGTTGCCGCGACCTGCTTCCCGATCATCTTCGTCGGTAACGAAAAGACCCCGGTAGCCGTTATGGGCGTTCGTCAGGGCGAGAACGAGTATGTGGACGCTTCCGGCCAGCCGGACCCGGACACCTATCTCCCAGCATTTGTGCGGCGTTATCCCTTCGTGTTCGCGTCGGACCCGAAGAGCGACAAGCTGCTGCTCTGTGTCGATACGGAAGCTTCCATGGTTTCCGCGACCCCGGACGTGAAATTCTTCGAGGGCGAAGTCGCCTCGAAATTCACCCAGGACGCGATCGAGTTCTGCAAGGAATTCGAACGCCAGCGCCGCGCCACGGTCGAGTTCGTCGAAATGCTCGACAAGGCCTCGCTGTTTGAACAGAAGTCGGTCGCGTTTACTCCCCGCGACGCGCAGGGAAATGCTGGCGAAACCCAGAAAATCGCAGACTACTGGGCGATCTCGGAAGAGGGCCTGAATGCTCTCCCGGACAGCAAGTTCCAGGATATCCGCAACACGGGCGCCCTCGCGGCAGTTTACGCCCACATGGTGTCGCTGATGAACTGGCAGCGCGTGATTCAGCGCACGATGCGCCGCCTTGCGGCCACGCCGACGGCCTGATCGCCACCCGCAGGCAGCGCTAACGCTTTGCGCTAAAGGCTCACGTTACGGGGAGGGGTATGGACCTCTCCCCGGTAGCGGCCTTACCTCCCTTCATTAAGCCGGACGCCTGTAATGCCGGGTGCGCGGTATGCGTGCTGGCGAGGTTTGGCTGCAATGAAACGAGGTCTTCGCGTGCGCGCACTCCTGTCGTGGGCGACAAAAGGTCTGGCAGCGCTGGCGCTGGCCGCAGCTACGTTTGGGGGGGCTGCCTATGCTCAGGCATCTGCAAAGAGCGACCACGCCGAAGGCACGCTCGTTTTTGAACGCTCCGCCGCCACGCCTGGCGACTCTTTCCTGGGCGCGCTGAAGCTGGACCTGGCCGAAGGCTGGCACGTCTACTGGAAGAACCCCGGCGACAGCGGTCTGCCCCCGACTGCTGAGTGGACGCCGTCGCCCGGCGTTACGTTTGGCGACTTCCGGTTCCCGGCGCCGCACGCCATTCCGCTCGCAACGCTGATGAACTATGGCTACGAGCAACAGGTCGTCCTGCCGTTCCAGATCCAGATCGCGGCCGATGCAAAGCCCGGCACGGAGGCGCCCATCGGCGGCAAGATCGAGTACCTGATCTGCGCTGACATCTGCATTCCCGAAGACATCGAGCTTTCGACAACGCTTCGCATCGCGGCGTCGCCGGAAACGGATGCTGACGGCAGCGCCATCATCGTCGGCACGCTTGCGCACATTCCGGTCGCCCTGACAGGCAAGGCGTCTGTTGAGCGCACGTCGACTGGCTTCCGTCTCGCAGCCGCAGATGCGGGTCTGGCCGGTGCGATCGGCACGGCCAAGAACATTCGCTTCTTCCCCGACGGGCCGGAACTTTCCAATCCCGCAAAGCAGATCGTGAAGACAGGCCCTGAAGGCGTCTCGATCGAATTGACCGCTTCTGACTTCGCCAAGGCGGGCGACCAAAATCTCAATGGCATCATCGTGCTGACCGACGGCGATGGATCTACACGCGCGTGGGAGATCGCAGCGCTGCCGGGTCCAGCCCCTGCTGGCGTAGCCGACAAGGAATTCATCAATGCTGACACCAGCGGCATCACACCTCCACCGGCGGTTGCGGCAGCAGCGCCTCTGGGCTTCACCGATCTGCTGATCACGCTGGGTCTCGCCTTCGTTGGCGGTCTCGTCCTGAACCTGATGCCGTGCGTGCTTCCGGTCCTCACGATCAAAGCGGCTGGCCTTGTTCACACGGCGCACAATCCGAAAGAGTCGCGGGCGCACGGGTTGGCTTATCTTGGCGGCGTCGTCGTCTGCTTCGCTGCAATCGGCGGTATCCTCATCGCGCTACGTGCGGCTGGCGAGCAAGCGGGTCTTGGCTTCCAGCTACAATATCCGCCGATCACAGCTTTCTTCGCGCTGGTGATGTTTGCTGTGGGCCTCAACCTGCTCGGCGTGTTCGAGATGGGCGGATCACTGATGGGCGTGGGAAGCGGCCTCGCCGAACGCGGCGGCACATCCGGCGCCTTCTTCACAGGTCTGCTGGCCGCATTCGTTGGCGCGCCCTGTGTCGGTCCGTTCATGGCGCCGGCCTTCGCCACAGCGCTGGCCCAGCCTGCGCCCGTCGTCATGGCTGTATTCGTCGTCGTCGGCATCGGCTTGGCGGCACCATTTGTCTTGCTGAGCTTCACCCCGGCCTTCGCCAAAGTCCTGCCGAAGCCCGGCAGGTGGATGGAGACGTTCCGTCAGGTGCTGGCCTTCCCGATGTTCATCACTGTCCTCTGGCTGCTTTGGGTGCTCGCAGGTCAGTCGGGCCCGGATGGAATTATCGCGGTTCTCGCAGGAGGTATCGCGCTCGGCTTCGGCATCTGGCTGGCGAAGAAGATTGGCCAGGGCACGGCCGGCCGTATCGTTGCCAGCCTGGTCATCCTCGCTGCGTTCGTTGTTCCGTCGGTATCGACAACATGGCTGAAAGCCGAAGCCTCGACCGAAATCTCAGCCAATGCGTGGTCGCCCGAAAAGGTGGCCGAGCTTCAGGCCGAGGGCAGGGTGATCTTCGTCGATTTCACCGCCCGCTGGTGCGTTACCTGCCAGTTCAACAAGACCGCGCTTCACGACGCCAGCGTCGCAAGGGCATTCACCGATCTGAATGTCGCGTTCCTTGAAGCGGACTGGACCAACAAAGACAAAGTGATCGCCAGTGAGCTCGCCAAGCATGGCGCAGCCGGCGTTCCTCTGTATCTTGTGTATCCAGCCTCGGGGGCTGCGCCACAGAAACTCGACCAGATACTGACGCCGGGTATGATCGAGACTGCGGTACGCCAGGCTGCTGGCTCACTCTGACGAAATCCGAACGCTGACATACGGGAGAAGAAGAATGGCCTTTTTCAATCGTGACAGACTGCCGGTAATGCTCGGTGCGGCCGCTGCCGCTGCGATCACCGCTGGCGCGCTGATTGTCTCCACCGCGAACGCTGCGCCTCCAGGCGATGCGGCGCCAGCCTTCAGGGAAGCGAATACCGCAGGCAAGGAAATCTCGCTGGCGGATTTCAAGGGCAAGACCGTCATCCTCGAATGGACCAATGACGGCTGCCCGTTCGTCCAGAAGCACTATAATTCGCAGAACATGCAGAAGACGCAGGCCGCCGCCACGAAGGACGGCGTGATCTGGCTGTCCGTGATCTCGTCGAAACCCGGTGCGCAGGGTCACGTTGATGGCGCCCGTGCAGGCAAGCTGACAGCCGACCGCGGCGCCAAACCCACGCACGTCTTGCTCGATCCGGATGGCTCAATGGGTCGTGCCTATGGCGCCAAGACGACGCCGCATATCTACATTATCACGCCGGACGGCAAGGTCGAGGATGTGCCGAAGGCGACAAACTACGTCACCGCTGCGCTGGTTTCGCTGAAGTCGGGCAAGGCGCCGGACCCGGCATTGACGGTGCCTTACGGTTGCGACGTCAAATACTAGACATCGCGAACGTCCTTACCGAAGTCCCCGTACCTACTGTCCCTCGGATACGTCGAGGCTTCCGGCATAGGGCTTGATCGCCTGACGCGGCCGACCATCACGCTCCATCTGCCGCGCACCCGCGAGGATGGCGGGCAGGGCGTAGTTCCCTTCATGGCAGGCGTATTCGTAAGGCGGCTCGGCGGACACATTCAGCGCCATCTCACCGCTCCAGCTCGACGTGTAGAGCGTTGGATCCTCTACGGTGAAGCGGTACAGCACCTGTCCATCCGACCAGCGTGAGAACCGCTCTGTCAGCTTGCCCGTTGGCGATATGTATGACCGCTGACCGGGATGTGCGTTCACAGTCTCGACCACCAGCGTATCGCCTTCATACCGGCCGACAGAATCTCCACCCCATTTCGGAATTGCTGCGGGCCCATGAACTTTGCCTATCGGAATGATCCGCACGTCGTGGATCATCTCGGTCAGGATCATCACAGCGTCAGGCGTTTGCACGATCTGGTACGTGTTGTTGTAGAGCCCATTGCTCAACACCGGCCCGGCGCTGCGTGTAAAGCTCATCAGGCACCGCTCTGACTGCGGCCGCACTTCGGGTCCGTCGACGTTCTGGACGCGCGGGCGCTGTTCCGCCCGATAAGGGATCAGGCCATCAGCCGGCTCCGTCACCCATGCAGTGCGATACTCGCCCTTCACTTGCGCATAGCTCGCGCCGGGATCCATCCAGAAACGATTGTAAGCACGCGACGTGTTGCGGTCGGCCAGTAGCTGTCGTGATGAAGCTTCGTCCAGTGTGGAGCGGATGCTCTCCTGCGCGTTCGTAGCTGTCACAGCATGGCGACGCGCGAGAAGCGCTGCTTCCCGTTCAGTCACGATAACGGTGGAGGCCTGTTGCGGCCGCTCCATCGCGGTGAGGGAGGTATTCGTCCAATATCCCTGCAGGTCCGGCACGCCCCAGCTGGTTTTGGGTGTTTCATAGCCAGGCGAAGCCATGGCTTGGGCGAGTGCCGGTCCGGTCGCGACAAGCGCCACCGCGGCCAGGAGGCTGAATGCGGGCAGGCGCGCTTTCATGGCTCTGCTCCTGCGATTGGGAGAGGCAGCGTGTCAGGCTCCCGCCCGTTAAGCAATGCAAGGGCGGCAGCCGGTTGCCCCTGCGGTTCCCATGCGCTATCTGCCGAGCCCATGTCGGATGGCCATCATGTCAACGGACGAGCAACAGGGCGCTGCGCAGCGCCGGCCGGAAGCCCGCAAGCCGCGGGGATTTCCTGATCGAACGGCGGCGGTCATCGCCGCCGAACGGAAGCTCGTTGACGCGATAAGCGCAGTTTACCAGCGCTGGGGTTTCGACGCCCTCGACACCGGCCCGTTCGAATACGTGGACGCTCTCGGCAAGTTCCTGCCCGATACAGACCGTCCCAACGCCGGTGTCTTTGCGCTTCAGGACGATGACGAGCAATGGATCGCCCTCCGCTACGATCATACGGCCCCGCTGGCCCGCTACGTTGCAGAGAACTGGGAGCGTATCCCGAAGCCCTTCCGTCGCTATTCGGCCGGTCCGGTCTGGCGCAACGAAA
>CALMWO010000026.1 GCA_937873805.1 uncultured Hyphomonadaceae bacterium | reverse complement strand
TCGGTATTCGGCATTGATGGCTCCTCTGCTGGTCAAACGACCGCAGAGGTTCGTCGAGAAATAATGCGGAGCAAAGCCCGTCAGATAACGTCGCAATTCTGCGCATTTCAGACACTGAAACCGCGTTCCTTCACATTATCGACACCTCGCGATTACTCAAGTTATGCTCACCTCGCCATAACTTCATCCAGTGCGAGACATAACTGGCATGGCTTTCGTGGAGGTCTGCCGGAAGGCCCAGTTCGTAGCAGATCCGGGCACTCACCTGCTCGGCGACATATCCTGACAGTCCAGCCCTAATGTGACTTCTACCGCAGATTTTCGGGGCGCGGATCATGCGGCGATCTCCTCAGGCTGGGGCTGCTGGGCGTGCATCCAGTCGGCGGCTGCCTGGGCCTTGCTGGCGGCGGTGAAGATGGCGCGAGGGTCGTCTTTGAGTGCGCGCAACCACGATGCTACGTAGGCGGCATGATCGGCCCGCGGATGGTGAGCGATCCCGAGGTCGGCGAGCACGAACGATGCGGTCAGTTCTGCGCAAATTTCCTCGATCGCCAAGCTGTCGCGCTTGAAACGTTCGGCAAAGTTGCGGTCGAGCCGGTGCTTTGCCCCTGTGGCGTGGGCCGCCTCATGCAAAAGCGTGCCCATCTGTGCTGATGCATCCCGAAACGAGGCAAAGGTCGGCATGAAGATGTGATCGAGGTCGATCCGGTAGTGCGCATCGTAGGCGCCCTCGGTGATCGGGATCTTGAGGGCCGCGACGAAAGCTTCGGCGTGCCCGAACCGCTCGCCCTCGGGTAGAACTGCGACAGGTGGGGGTTCATAGCCCTCGACCTGGGCGAGGTTGAACACGGTGAAGGCCCGCGCGAACATGCGGCCGGGTCCGGCTTCGCCATCGTCATGATCATCATCGGCGCGCGATGCGGCCTGTTTCCAGAACACAACCGTCGTTCCGCGTTCACCTTTGCGGACCTGTGCGCCAAGCGATGCCCACTGGCGATAGGTCCCCCAAAGACCGCTGGAATAGGCAGCCGCTTCGGCTGCGATCCAGAGCGCGAGCACGTTGACGCCGCGATAGCGGCGGCGGGAGGTGACGTTCTGCGGCCTGGTGGTGGCAGCGCCATCATGGTGCCAGGGCATGCGCCAATCGCCGGCGCCGGCTTCGATGGCAGATACAATCTCAGTGGTAATGCGCGAATAAACGTCGGCTCGCGGCGTCGCAGGGTAGGATCGGGACATGGCAGGTCTCCACGACGGGCGGAGGGAAACTGTCTTCCGCTCCTTCAATCCGTCACCCGCAAACCCGCCTCCTCTTCCTCTCCCGCCATACCGTTATGCGGTGTGGCGGTACCCGGTGCGATCTGTTCAAGAACACGCTGGATTCTGGCCACCTCGGCCTGAAGCGTCACCCGCTGCGGCTCTGGAAGCCGCTTCTCGCGCAACAACAACCGTGCCTCATCAGCACCGCGCTGCCATGCCGGGCGATGCCGTTCGGCAATGCAGGCATTGGGGCAGCGGACCGGTTCGCACATGGAGATCATTGGCCCGCTTGCGCCTGGCTCCGAACTCCGGTTCAGGCACAGGGCAGTTGCCGGATCAAAGAAGCAATCGGCCAGCGGGCCGACATGCAATGTCCGCGCGAGACTGCCCAGCATGGTGCGCAGACGTGGACGGTCGGCAATCATGGCAGGTAGCGGCGCCAACTCGTGGGCGGCAGTATCCAGCACAACTCCGACCCTGTTCGCGGCAGGTCCGCCAAGGCGTGCGCCACTTTGCCGCTCGTCGAAGTAGACAAGGATATCGTCGATCTGGCCGAGCGCACGCTGGGCTTCGATCTCTCCCCGAAATCCGGACCGGCTGCTGCCAGCATAGCCTTCGAAAGCCGCAACGCTGGCATGCTTGTACTGGATCATGCCGGCAATTGTTCCGAAGGGCCGGTTGGCGATGTGCCAGGCGATTGTGCGGCGAAACTGACGCGTTGTCAGACGCCATGGTCGGCCGTCGGGTCCGGCAGGAATGACGGGTGCCTGCGCGGATCCGAATTGGTCATTGAGGTGATCGCGGAACCGGTTGAGTTGCCGGACTATCTCTGCAGAGACGTGCGTCTTCGTATTGGCCCGAAGCGTGAGGACTGGCCACAGGGTCGTTGTTCCGCGCGCTTGTCCCGCCCGCGCGGAAAGGCGTTCGAGGACATCGATGGCTTCAGCGACCGGCGCGATGGTAACCCACTCGGTCTCCTCGCCGCCGCCGCGCTTGCCCTTGTAAGCAGTGGACTTGATACGATGCCGCAAGATCGTACCGTCTTCGGCTTTGGTAATAGACAGGCATCCCCGCCTCATGGCTTGGATCTCGCTGTCCCGCATGCCTGAGAGAAAGGCACATACGATATAGGCTGCGGACTGCAGCATGATCTCTTCGAGGGGCAAAACCTTGGCATCGAAGCGGGTGCGCCAAGGCAGGCCCGTATCGGGATCGGCCGAAATGGGCGTATCCATGCCGCCGATCTCGGTACCGAGTTCTGCGATGGCAGCGGCGATGAGGTCTGGTGCACCGGTGGCCAGGCCAAGGTGCATGGCAGGTTCGGCCTGCGCGTTGATACCGGCATGGAGGTGGATCAGGTGGTAGTTGATCGGCGGCGTGACGGCGCCGGTTTGCGGGTCTGTTCGCGTTGCGCCGTTATGTGCCGTGGTCCAGATCGGAATGCCGCGCCCATGCTGCCGCAAGGATGCAACATAGTCGAGGAGGCGTTGGCGTTGCCGTAACCGACGAACAGCGGGATCCAGACCTTCCTCAGCGGCAATCAGACGGTTGCGCGATGCTTCAAGGCGATCGAGTTCCGCCCGTGCGGCAAGGATATCGCCTGCGTGGCAGGTCACGTAGCGCAACGACCAGGAGAGCAGCGGCGTCATGATCGCTTCAGGAATGCGCGGCGTCCGGTTCTCCCCTGCAATATGCTTTGCGCCCGCCACGGAAAACGGACTTCGTCCCGGCCACGGTTCGAAGGACAGGCGCGCAGTCGGCAGATGATGCTGCAACTCGTGCAGGTCAAAGACGATCCGCAGCAGCGCTGCCGCTGCAACTGGGCGCAGCCCGGCAAGGCGCAAGGATCCGGCGTAGCGATCGACCAGAGTCTGATCGACCCGGGCGAGATCGAAACGCCCCAGCTGAGCCTTGACGAAGTCGAAAAAGCGCAAGGTCCGGTTGGCCTCGCCGCGCACCCCGGCCGGCTCAAGCCGCGAACGGTGACCGGGGAGATCGACATTGAGCCGCGCATGGAGAATCTGGCGCAGGGCATCAGCAATGGATGGGTCTTCGATACCGCCAAAATGTACCGTGCCATGGCAGCGCCGGGCGTTGTCGCGAAATACGCCGGGAGCCAGATCCCACACCGGATCGCCGTATCGTGAAATATGCGCGCGATCGCAGCCGGGGCGCAAAGGCGCGGACATAAGCACAGGGAGGGCATCGCGCTCATCGCCGCTCTCCGCCAGAAGCTGGACAGCGGTCATGCCCGTGCCTCTGGCGGCAGATAGACCGTGGGAGGGTCGTTCGCGACTTGCGCACGGGCCCTTGTCACGACGTCTTCGGCGAAGACAGGCAGAATCTGCTGAATGATGCGATCATGGGCATGACCAAACTTGGCGGTCCACTCAGCGGCACTCAGGCCGACCCGCTGACCGTCGACGAAGGAGAGAAAGGCAAGAATGGCAGGCAGCTTGCGCGCGGTAATCACCGCGTTGCGGCAATCGAGGCAGGCCCAGAACGGTGTTGGGCATGGCGTGCCGACGGATGCGAAGGGACTGGAATAGAAGTTGCCACAGCTTGCAAGCCAGACGTCTTGTTCGCCATCGAGCAGTGCGGTTGAAATGCCCCCATCATCGGGATCAGGGCTTGCCAACTCGCCGCGCAGCCGGTCCTCGTCTTGAGGAGGCAGGATCATTGGACCAGCGAGCACCTCTTCGAGGGCATCTGCCACGGTTTGCTCGTGCAGCGGTCTGAGGGAGGGAATATCGGCGTAGTGCCGTGCCGCGATATCGACGGTATGACCTACGGCGAAGCGGGCCATGTGGCCTTCGGTCTTGAGATACCACAAGGCCTTGTGCGTCTTGCGCAGATACGAAAGACACAGGTGGAGCGGTTTACCCTGATCATCGGTAATACAATGGCGCTGCGTCCAGGCACTGACCTTCAAGCGCAGTTGACGAATACCTGCGGTGATCTCGCCCGGCTGAAAATAGACCCAAAGGTTATCGCTGGAGTTATGGACCCTGGCATTGGACGATAGGGCGATGATGCGTCGGATCAGACCGCCAGGGGTGGATGAGCCGCGATCACGCACCCGGATTGTCTTGTGCTCGGCACCGTGTGCCCGCAGCTTGGTGTAGGCGATATCGACGGTACCCCCTGCGGCATTGCGCAGACAATCGAGGGTGAGCGACTTGCAGCACTCCAGCTCAAGCCCTGTCTCGATTAAGAGCAGAACAAGAAGCGGGACGATATCGTCGGCAGTAAGATAGTGGGCTGCGTGGAGGCTCAGGTTAAGCCTGTCACTGGTGAGATCGCGCTTTTTGCGCAGCTTGTACAGGCTCTGAAACGTGGGATCACGGTAGCCCAGAACACCGTATGTCTCGATGGCAGCGTGGGCTTTGCAATATGCGCCATCGATCTGCGGCACCTCATCGAACTGCGGCCCCGACCGCAAGCGCGCCTCGATCGCAGCGATATCCGCGCGTGCCGCATCGCGCAGCTGGCGGGCTACATACGGACTGTAGGCATCGCGTGGACGGGAACGAACGTGTGCGTGTGAGCTGACGTAGCGCAGTCGTTCCCGCAAGCCGGGATCGACAAGCTCAGGGCTGTCGTCCGCGATGCGACGTAGGACGGAAACGACCTTGGCGACATAGGTTGGTCCATGCACGCGAGACTTGCCCTGCGCGCTGAGCCATGTCTCAAATCCATCGATGTGATGGGCGCGAAGGTCAGCAGGGCCGTTGATCCGGTCGCCTGTCCCGGCCAGGTAGGCAAAGAAGCTTGGCAGCTGGTTGGCGTATGTCTTGAAGGACGAACGTACCATGATGGGGCCGCGCGGAGCGGCCAGCATGAACAGGCTCCGGGCAAATGCGAGCGCCAGGCCGCGTGGCCACAAGCCCGTAAAATCGACGAGCAGCTCGCCGCCATATAAGGGATGAATCATGAAGCGCAGCGTGCTGATCTGCGACCATGGATCGGCTTGGGGAGCAGCAGCTTCGGTCTCGAAGCTGACCTTGCGTCCTTTGCGTGGAGCAGCGGTCATGATCGAAGATAGCCTGGTACGAGTGCCAGCAGTTCTTCGACTGCCGCATCGACGGTATCTGCACGCGTGGCGAGGTGATCCAGATAAATGGAGGTCGTCGCGAGGCTCGAATGGCCGAGCAATCGCTGGACCTGCTGAAGCGGATCGCCGACCAGCTGGCGATAACCTTCCATGGCGCCCACTGGTGCCGCTGCGTCGGCGAGGCGGCGCTGGATCAGCATGGCCAGCATGTGGACTGCAAAGGAATGCCGGAGTTGATGGGGGCTAAGCCGGACCGGGATGCCGGCGTCCGTGCAGCGGCGGCTCGCCCGTGCGAAGATCGCTTCCCACGAGTTGGGGAGCACCGGAGGCCCGACCTCGGTCAGCCAGAGCACCGCGGCTTCGCGCGGCGTTCCATCGTCAGCGCAAATAACAAGCCTTGCGCGTTCATCCGGTGTGACGACCTCCATGTCCATCGTGCCACCGCCAACGAGATGCAATGCGCGCTGCCCGAATGAGGGGCTGTGGATGAAGATCGGGCGGTCGATGGCTTCCCAGCCACGGCGCTGTGCGAACTTGGCGACGGCCGCCGCTCGCTCAACGGCGATGTAGGCGTCAAACACCGGCAACAAACGGCGCGGCAGCAGCATGCTTCGCCCCCTGTCACCCTTGGTAAGTGCCGCCGGAAGCTCGACCCGCCGCTGACGTTCCGAGCGGGCGCCGCAAACCGGAATCTCAGCTGCGAGCAAGTGGGATGCCTCTTCCAGGCGCAGGCCGGTGGTGACCAGCAGATCGGCGAACAGCGCGTTGCGCGCGCCATTGCGGTCACGCGCTCCAGGACGCTCGGTCCCTTCAACGGTCAGGCCGCGCAAACCCACTTCCCGGAAGGCGCGGTAATCGGTGAGATCGATGAAACGGACGTCGGGACGACGGGCTGCGCGCTCATAGGCGTCATTGCGGCCCGTGACTGCCGCCCGGCGCCCATCGTGCGATCGTCGCCAGACCTGACGATGCGTAAAAGGTGTACGCTCGATCAGGCCCTCCCGCTCGGCCCATCGATAAAGCTTGTCGAGCGAGGCAATCGCCCGGTTCCACGTCGATGCGGAAATCCGGAACTCAGCGTCGGTGCGCCGTCGGGCACGATGATAGGCACTGACATCATCGGTATCGGCTTGCCAGACGGACTTGCCGCGCGCGGAGGTGAGGA
>CALMWO010000025.1 GCA_937873805.1 uncultured Hyphomonadaceae bacterium | reverse complement strand
CGCGTGCCCACGGGCATAGAGCCGCATGATGTTCGGCGCGCCGTTATAGGGGCAGAACATGAGGGTGATGCGCCCGTTCTCCCGCACATGCGCCAGCGTCTCCGCCCCCGATCCGCCAAGGTCGGCATACGCCACCCTGTTCGGCCCGATGATACGAAAACTGTCATATCCCTTGGGGCTCAGGTTGACGCGGCCAGCATCCGACAGCGGCGCGGTCGCGACAAAGAACATCTTCTGCGCCTTGATGAAGGCGACATGCTTGTCGTTCAGCTGATCGTAGAACTTGGCCATCAGGCCACCCCTTCCTATGCCAGTTCGAACGGCTCCAGCCCGGCGAGCCGCAGCGCATGCGGACGTTCCGGCGGCTGGCGCGGCTTCACGCCCTTCACCGATTCCGCCACATGCCGGATGTGATCCGGCGTCGTGCCACAGCAGCCACCGAGAATGTTGACCAGGCCTTCCTTCGCCCAGCCCTCGACGGCGTGCGCGGTCTGGTGCGGCTGCTCGTCATACTGGCCCATTTCATTTGGGAGCCCCGCGTTGGGGTAGGCCGCGACCAGCGTATCCGCCACACGCGACATCTCCGCGATGAACGGACGCATCAGGTCGGCGCCCAACGCGCAGTTGAAGCCCACGGCAAATGGCTTGGCGTGTTTCACGGAATTCCAGAACGCCTCGGTCGTCTGCCCCGACAGCGTGCGGCCCGAGCGGTCCGTGATCGTGCCCGAAATCCAGATCGGCAGGTGTTCGAGGCCCTCGGCTTCCAGATCCATGATCGCCTTGATCGCCGCCTTGCAGTTCAGCGTGTCGGTGATCGTCTCGATCAGGTAGAGGTCCACCCCGCCCTCGTTCAGCGCTTTCACCTGATCGCGATAGGCGCGATAGACCTCGTCGAAATCCACCAGCCTCGCGCCCGGATCATTCACGTCCGACGACATGGACAGCATCTTGTTCAACGGCCCGATCGAACCGGCGAGAAAGCGAAGCTTCTCCGGTTCACGCGCGTTGAATTCATCAGCCACCTTTCGGCCGATGCGCGCGCCCTCATAGTTGATGTCCCACACCGCTTTGGCGTCGAGCTTGTAGTCATCCTGCGCGATCACCGTCGCCGAGAAGGTGTTCGTCTCGGAAATGTCTGCGCCGGCCTCGAAATACATCGTGTGCAGCTGCGCCACGAGATCAGGCCGCGTCAGGCACAGGATATCGTTGTTGCCCTTCATCTGCCCGGCATGCGTCGCAAAGCGTTCGCCGCGATAATCCGCTTCCTGCAGGCCCATCTTCTGGAACATCACGCCCCACGACCCATCAAGGATCAGGATACGCTCTTTCGAGGCGGCCTTCAGCGCGGCGATGCGTTCTGCGCGTGTCATTGAGGTTGAACCTCCGGCTTGATCCCGAGCAGGCGGCATGTCGACAACGACAGCCCCGCACGGTTCATGGTGTAGAAGTGGAAATGGTCGACGCCCTGCTCGGCCAGCCGGTTGCACAGCTCAGCCGCGATGTGCGCCGTCACGAGATCGCGTGTCTCCGCGTCGTTATCAAGACCCTCATAGAGCTCCGCGATCCGCGACGGGATCGCCGTGCCGCACAGGTCCGCCATGCGCTTCAGTCCCTTGAAATTGGACTGCAGCATTATGCCCGGCACGATCGGCTGGTCGATGCCCGCATCGCGCGCCGCATCGAGAAACTTGAAGTACACATCCGGGTAGAAGAAGAACTGCGTGATCGCCCGCGTCGCGCCAGCATCGAACTTGCGCTTGAGGTTCTCGACTTCGGATTTCAGCGACGCTGCATCTGGATGCACTTCGGGATAGCAGCCTACCGAAATATCGAAGTCCGCAATCTTGCGCGCGCCCGTGATCAGGTCATTGGCGTAGGCATAGCCGCCCGGATGCGGCGCGTATTTCGTTCCGATGCCCGCCGTCGGATCGCCACGCAGCGCAACGATGCGCTTCACACCAGCGTCCCAATAATCTTTTAGCACCTGATCGATCTCAGGCTTGGTTGCGGCAACGCAGGTAATGTGGCCCGCCGG
>CALMWO010000024.1 GCA_937873805.1 uncultured Hyphomonadaceae bacterium | reverse complement strand
GTCCGTTCCCGGAGAACCCAGGTCCCTGGCCTCCCAATCGTTCGCGTATTCCCGCGCTGCGTTCAGGGCGAGTTATTGTTTGTACCGAAGCGCGAATTTCTCCTGGCGTCAGTCCCGCGTCCAGGACCGCCGCACGCAGTCGTTGTTCCAGTCCGGCATCGCGGGGCAGGGACCGGCTATCAATCTGATTGCTAGCCTGCACCTGATATCGGCCCGGGCCCTGCCGCGCGATCGATGCAGGCCGACCACGCTCCGGTGGGGATGCCGTCACGTCGCGTGCGACGTCCACGAACCGGGCAATTGGAAATCCGCTCTGCTCGATAAGCAAAGCGCGTTGGCGCTCCCCAATCAGCAACACGAAATTGACGATGCTCGCGACAAGCAACGCGCCAGCCATCACCAATGCGAGCTGTCCGGAAAGGCTACGGGGCAGGAAGGCTTTCAAAGCTTCCTTACCTCGATGGCAAAGCTGTAGCCGCCGCCCCAGACGGTCTTGATGTATTTCGGCGCCTTGGGGTCGTCTTCGATCTTCCGGCGAAGGCGGCTGATCTGGTTGTCGATGGAACGATCGAACACGCCCGCCTCGCGACCTTGCGTAAGATCCAGAAGCTGATCGCGCGTCAACACCAGCTTGGGTCGCTCGACCAGCGCCAAGAGTAACGTGTATTCGCCAGACGACAAAGGAACGCTGAGCCCGTCAGGCCCAACCAGTTCGCGCTCGCCGGTTTTCAGAACCCAGTCGCCGAAACCATAGGCCGCAGTTTCTGGCGAAACCTGCTTCGGCGGCAGGCTATTCGTGCGCCGGACGACCGCCTTGACGCGCGCCAGCAGTTCGCGCGGCGAGAATGGCTTCACGACATAGTCGTCCGCGCCAACTTCCAGACCAAGAATACGATCCAGCTCCTCTGCGCGCGCTGTCAGCAGGATCACGGGCAGGTTGCTCGTCGAGCGGATGTGCCTGCACAGGCTCAGCCCATCTTCGCCGGGCATCATGATGTCGGAGATCACAAGATCAAAAGCGTGCGCGGCCAGCATCGCCCGCGCCTCGGAAGCATTGGCGGCGGCCTTCACGCGAAACTGGTTGTTCTCGAAATACTTGACCAGCGGCTCGCGGATCGAGGCCTCATCTTCGACTATCAGCAAGCTCTGGCTCATCTGTCTTCCAGTATCCTAAAACAGCTGCAGCCTGCTGCATCGGGGTGATCCGAAGCAACAGGCCACGGCCTCGTCAAGGCAGGCTCTCGCGGGGGACGGGGAGGGATCGAGAGCCCGCCCTTCGCGACTAAATGCGCCCCGGCTTCATCGCCTGCAGTTCAGCAACCGTAACCGTTCCATCCTTGTTGGCGTCCGCACGGTTGAAGGCTTCTAGGCCACCGGCGCTGAACTCGGAAAAAGTGACTTTGCCGTCTCTGTCGGCATCCTGACGACCCGCGCGTTTTGTTCCGTCGGGGCCAGCCGCTGCCTGCGGACCACCTGGTCCGGCCCCTTTGCCGTGACGGCCGCCACCCTGTGGGCCGCCTTTGCTTCCATCGCGTCCCGGCGCGCCGGCAGCGAACTCGGCTTGGCTGATCTGGCCGTTCTTGTCGGTGTCGAGCGCTGTAAAGCGCGTTTTGATCATGTCGGCCTTGCGGGCGTCTCCAGCAGCCTTGCGGGCAGCTTGGAACTCCTCGGTTGTGGCCGTTCCGTCCTTGTTGGCGTCGATCAGATTGAACCGTGCCCGCTGGGCGGCATCGAACTCTGCCTTGGTCAGCTTGCCATCGGCATTGGCGTCAAACTCAAGCAGGCCGAATCCGCCCGGTCCATGACCGCGCCCCTGACGGACAGCGTCGGAGCCCCCCGGCGGCTGGGCCGAGGCAGCGCCAGCGGCGAGAGCTATTGCAGCGGCTGCAAACAAACAAAACTTCATGGGGAGCGTCTCCGTTTTCGGCGATCGATTTGTCGCCCTATGGAGAAGACCTTCGGCGCAACCTGTCGCAGGACTGCGCCTGCGCGCCGCTTTGTTGTCGCAGAATGTCGACAAAGCAGTCCCATGTGGGACCTAGCTGAAGTCAAACGCCGAGGCGAACCAGTTTGTGATCCCGGGCAGGGCGCCGATCAACAGGGCTATCAGGAAGTAGACGGCCACAGAGGCCGCTACGGTCACGACGAGCCCCACCAGAACAATAACGCCATCCCGTTCAACCAAACCCATCCCCAAGACCGCGCAGGCTAGCGCGGGCGGGAAATTCCCTCCAGGCGGAAGAGGAAGGATCAGCACGATCGCCATGATCATGATGACCACCCCGATCAAAATCGTAGCCGCCTTGCCGGTAAGGGCCAGCAGACGGGGCCGGGCGAATTTCTCGACAAACTCGAGCTGGGGTTTGATCTTCTCGAAGCCGGAAACCAGCGCTTTGCGAGGAAATCCTTGTTTTGAAAGAAATTTGGGAAGCCAAAGCTCCTGCCGCCCCATAACCATCTGCACCGACACGATGAGCAAAGCGATGCCCACAACCGTTGGCACGCCCGGCGGCATCGGAATCACGGACGGAATCGCGAAAATCAGCGTGGCGAGACCGAAGGCCCGCGCATCCAATGCGTCCAGGATCTCAGCGACTGTTACGCGTTCGCTCTCGCCCCGCACTGCCGCAAGCAGCAGGTCAGAGGTACTCAGTCCGGGATGAGGGCCCGAGGCGTCAGATATCGGGGGAATATTGGTCAATCGGGCATGATCCTAACGGCCTGACGTCATTTTCCTACCCCCGGGGTCAGGGCAGAGTTCCCGACTTTTTGGATGGCGCTTTTCGGTCTCAACTGGTAGCGCAGTGGCCGATTGGGCGGGTCCGGGACGGGACATCGCCGCTAACCTTTCAGGCAAGAGATGCTGAATGTGGTGGGATAAGCCAGGATCGAAGAAGGTCCAGTCCGACGAGACCAAGCCGTTTCCGTTCATGAAGATCCGCTGGATCGGCTTCATCGTGACCGGTCTTATCTTTGCCGTCACGACCTTCTCGCTGGCGACCCAAGGCCTCAACATGGGCCTCGACTTCACCGGTGGCGTGCAGATCGAAGCAACTCGCTCGACACCATTCGACGTCGGCGTCGTCCGCGATGAAGTCGCGAAAGCGGGCTTCGAAGAGAGCGTCGTCACCACTTCCAACAACGGCAACACAGTCATTATTCGCCTGCCGGTTGAGACTGGCGCCGACGAAGTGCCCGCCATCGCCCAGAAAGTGACGCAGATCCTCGGCGAGGGTGTTTCTGTCCAGGTTCCGGCGGTTGTCGGCCCGAAAGTCTCTGGCGAGCTGTTCATGAGCGGCGTGCTCGCCGCGGTGCTCGCCGTGCTGGCGATCGGCGCCTACGTCTGGTTCCGCTTCGAAATCAAGTTCGGCACAGGCGCCTTCATCACGACATTCCACGACGTCTACGCCGTGGTGGGCCTGTTCTCGATCACCCAGCTCACATTCGACCTCACCATTGTCGCCGGCGTTCTTACTGTGGCCGGCTATTCGATCAACGATACCGTGGTCGTTTATGATCGCATTCGCGAAATGCTGAAAAAGTACAAGAAGCTGCCGATCACCCAGGTCATCGATATCTCGATCACTTCGACCCTGTCGCGCACCCTGATCACCTCGCTCGCCACCATGCTCGCGGCGGCATCAATGGCGTTCCTGGGTGGCCCGGTGTTGTTCGGGTTCGCGATTTCGATCGTGTTTGGCATCATTATCGGCACTTATTCGTCGATCTTCGTTGCTGCGCCGATGCTCATTCACCTGCCGGGCAGGCTGCCGGGATACAAATACACAGCAACGGATGCCGCTGCTCCGAAAGCGGCATCTTAGAACTTCTAGCTCACGAGATTGGCGAAGGGACTGGCGTGCTGCGTCGGTCCCATTACTGTGCGTGAACCAGACGATGCGGTCCCTCGCGGGTGGGGCCAGTTTTTCGGGGCGGAGGCATAGCAAATGGCCGTTATCGACGCGCCGGCCGAGGGGCATCGGCGCAAGGGGCCTTTCTATACGCAACTGTATTTCCAGGTGCTGTTTGCGATTTTTGCAGGCGGCCTGATCGGCGCCTTCTTCCCGCTTTGGCATACGGCGCCGCTGCTCGATGCCGTTACCGGCCAGCCCGCCATAGACCCCGCGACCCTGAAGCCGCTGACCCACCAGGTCGCGATTGCCGAAAATGCTTGGGTCCGCGAATATCTCAAGCCGCTGGGCGATCTGTTCATCAAGGTCGTCAAGATGATTATCGCGCCAGTGGTGTTCCTCACCATCGTCATCGGCATCGCGGGTATGCGTGATCTCGGCAAGCTCGGCCGTGTCGTCTTCAAAGCCTTCGCTTACTTCCTGACGTTTTCAACGCTCGCACTGGTCGTTGGCTTGATCGTCGCCAACGTGTTCCAACCCGGCGCGGGCATGAACATCGACCCAACTACACTTGACCCCTCCGCGGTCGAGCGCGTGCACGGATACGAACAGCAGTCGCACGATCTAACCATTCTGGGCTTCATCGGCGACATTATCCCCACGACCTTCGTTGGGGCCTTCACGGGCGCCAGCATTCTTCCCGTGCTGTTTCTCGCCGTGGTCTTCGGGATCTCGCTCGCTTCGGTAGGTGACCGCGCGCAGACCGCCGTTGATGTGTTGACCGCATTTAGCACGGCCGTGTTCAAGATGGTCGCCATTCTGATGCGCGCGGCTCCCATCGGCGCCTTCGGAGCTTTTGCCTTCATCATCGCCGATCAGGGTGTCGATGCGATTATCGATCTCGCCAAGCTGATTGGAGCCGTCTGGCTTACATCGCTTGTCTTCGTGCTCGTTATTCTTGGCGCCGTCGGGCTCTGGGCTGGCTTCAACATCTTCCACCTGATCCGTTATCTGAAAGAAGAGCTCTTTCTTGTGCTCGGCACGTCGTCATCCGAGTCGGCGCTTCCTGCATTGATGGAGAAGTTGGAGCGGGCAGGGTGCGCCCGTCCGGTGGTCGGCCTGGTTGTCCCAACCGGCTACTCGTTCAACCTCGACGGCACCAACATCTACATGACCTTGGCAGCGCTCTTCATCGCGCAGGCGACGAACACGCCGCTAGGTTTGAACGACCAAATCATCCTGCTGCTTGTTGCCATGCTCAGTTCGAAGGGAGCCGCGGGCGTTACCGGCGCCGGCTTCATCACATTGGCCGCGACGCTGGCCGTGTTTCCGTCGATCCCGATCGCCGGCATGGCCATCATTCTGGGTGTCGACCGCTTCCTCTCGGAATGCCGCGCCTTAACCAACTTCGTCGGTAACGCAGTCGCCACTATCGTAGTCAGCCGATGGGAGGGCGCACTCGACCGGGATCGCCTGCGGGCAGCAATGAAGGGCGCGCCGCTGCCGCTGGCGGCCGCCCCAATCGAGCAGGACCCGGACTGACCGGCGGCCGAGCCACAGGCTCGGTCATCGATAAAATGGCTAAAACGCTGGGAAAGCCCGCAACCAAACGATCGTTTGGATTGTGTCTGATGTGTCACAGACCTTTGTAATTGGCGGAGGGCCAGTGTAGCCGGCGACATTGGGATTGAAACCGCGAAAATTTCCGTGCGAGAAATTGGATGTCGGAGTCAGGACCGACACCCAACGCATTGGCATTCTGAAGTGAGGAATACCAAACACGAGCGTTTTGAAAGCTTCCCCAACGGGTAGCAACACGAAGCGTTCGACACTGATGGATGGGGCGGCTTCGGCCGCCCTTTTCTTTTGTTCAAATGCTTCGCGATCGCCCGGCCCAGTAAGGAGCCCGGACCTGCGCGCGCAGAACCTTGCCGGCAGCGTTCCGTGGCAGCGAGTCCACAAACTCGACTGTGCGAGGCCGCTGGAAACCGGGCAGGCGCTCCTTCGCAAAATCCAGGATCGACTGGATCGTGGCGGGCGAGCGATCAACTCCTGGCTTCAGTTCGACGACAGCCTTGATTTCTTCGCCCCAGTCTTCATTGGGCACGCCAACGACAGCCGCATCGGCGATATCCGGGTGGCGGATCAGCACTTCATCGATCTCGACAGGGTAGATGTTCACACCGCCCGAAATGATCAGCTCAGCCGTGCGCCCGGTGAGGAACAGGTCGCCATCGGAATCGAAACGGCCCATATCGCCGAGCGTGAACCAGTCACCGCGATAGCTAGAGTCCGTTTTGGTCTGCTCTTTGTAGTACTCGAACCTTCCGGTCGCCGGCGCCTTCAAGTAGATCAGCCCTTCCGCCCCCTGCGGGACCGGATTGCCTTCGATATCCAGCAGCTTGATCTCGACACCAGGCACGGCTTTGCCGACGGTGCCCGGCTTCTTCAACCACTCATGCGGGCCGACGAATACGCCGCCGCCTTCCGTTGACGAGTAGTACTCGTAAATGGTTGGCCCGAACCAATCCATCATCTGCTTCTTCACGTGCGCAGGGCAGGGCGCCGCGCCATGGATGATCCAGCGCATGGAAGAGATGTCGTATTTGTTCCGGGTCGCTTCGGGTAGCTGAAGCATGCGGTGCATCATCGTGGGCACGATATGCGTATGGGTTGCCTTGTGTGTCTCAATCAGTCGCAGGGTCTCTTCCGCGTCCCACTTGTCCATCAGCAACACGCCGACGCCGGCGTTGATCGGGATGACGAAGTTGATGCCCAGCGGAGCTGCATGATAAAGCGGGCCCGTCAGCAATGAGAGATCTGTCTTCGGATTCCACTTCGCAGTCTCGTTGCAGACGCCCGTGAGCTGCGAGACCACCGGACGCGTTTTACGAAACACGCCCTTCGGCCGACCAGTGGTACCGGAAGTGTACAGCATCGTCGAACCAGATTCAGCGTTATCGATATTCTCCGGATTTTCGGCCGACACCGCGTCCTCATAGTCGTCAAAGCCGGGTATGGCGCCGGCGAAAGCAAGCTTCACCGGTAGCTTGTCGCCCGCCTTGGCCGCGGCCTCCGTCGCGCCTGGAACGAAGCGTCCGCTCGCGACGAGTGCTTTCGCATCGCAGTTGTCGACGACATACGCGATCAGTTCGGGAGACTGATGCCAGTTCACAGCGGTCAGACGAAAGCCTGCGCGCTGCGTGGCGGCCCAGACTTCAGCGAACTCTGAACCATTGTGGGCGAGCAGGGCGACGCCATCGCCGGACTGCAAGCCGCGCTTGCGCAACAGCCGAACCAGCTGGTTCGCGCGGGCGTTGAACTCGCGCCAGGTGCGATTGCCACTCGGTGAAATAATAGCCAGCTGATCCGGCGTACGGCGAGCGTGAACGGCTACGGTCATGCCGCTAGCGATCAGCTGCTCGTCTGTCAGGCTATCTGTCTGGCTCATAGGTCGCGTTTCCCGCCCCGGTTCCGGGTGTTTGGCGGAACATAGAGCGGCGAAGCCGTTATGGGCAATGAGGAGCGGTCAAGTTGAAGTTGGTCTGAACTCGTCCCGCAGTTGGCGTTTCAGAACCTTGCCGATCGAGGATCGCGGAAGCGATTCAACAATCGTCGCGTAAGTTAGCCGCTGCGTCTTGCCGACACGCGCATTCATCCACTGCCTGAGCTCTTCAGCCGTGGCCATATGGCCTGGCCGCAACACGATGAAGGCGCCGGGTGTCTCACCCCATTCACGCGATGGGATGCCAACCACGGCAGATTCCGCGACCGCCGGATGCTTCGCCAGCTCGGCTTCAAGATCGCTGGGATAGACGTTGAAGCCGCCGGTGATGATCATGTCCTTCTTCCGGTCGCCGAGAACAACAAAGCCGTCCTCATCGAAGCGGCCAACGTCGCCAGTGCGAATGAAGCGCTCGCCCTCTGGGCTGAACCATTCAGCGTCCGCGGTCTTCTTGGGCTGGTTATGATACCCCGTCATGATCGACATCGACTTGCCGACGATCTCGCCAGTTTCGCCGCGCGGCAGCTCCTTGCCATCATCGCCGATGATCCGGATATCGTGTCCGGGCGCCGGTTGGCCGACAGTATGCAGCTTGTTCGGGAATTCGTGCGCACGCAGGAGGCATGAGCCGCCGCCCTCCGTCATGCCATAGATCTCCACGAGGCCGCCGGGCCAGCGAGCCAGGATGTCGGCCTTGAGGTCGGCGGGAAATGGTGCGCTTGTGCAGGTCTTCATGCGGAAGCTCGAGAGGTCGAAGCTTCCGAAATCGGGCAGGTCCATCAAACGGCGATACTGGACCGGCACCAGCATGGCATGTGTGGCGCGATATTTCTGCGCCAGATCCAGGAAGCCACGCGCATCGAACTTGCGCATCAGCACAACCGTGCCGCCGCGCATCAGCGCCGGGATCAGGCTGACCAGCGTAGTATTCGAGTAAAGCGGCGTCGAGACGATGGTGATGGCGTCTGGCCCATATCCGAGAGCTTCCGCGCGTCGCACATGGCCCCAGCGCATCTTGTGTGGCTGGACAATGCCTTTCGGCGTGCCTGTCGTGCCGGACGAGTAGATGATGTTGAATGTCTGGTCCGGATCGATGGTTACGGACGTGGGTTTCGCGCCTTCGGCTGCGAGCCATGAAGCAAACGAAGGGTTGGCGACGCCCTCGAGCGCGACGCGCTTGACGGTGAGCTTTTCGTCAACGGTATCCAGTGCAGCGGAGGCGCTGTCATCGACGAACAGGATACCAGCCCCGCAATCGCGCACCATTGCCGCGAGTTGTTCTGCCGTAGACGACGGCGCGAGTGGGCAAGCGGCTGCGCCGATGCGTAACGCGGCAACAAAGGTCGTCACATACTCGATCGAAGAGGGGCCGCACATCGCGACAGCGCCTTTGTTATCGATGCCGTCTCGCTGGAGCTGAGCCGCCGCGCGATCGATAAGCGCATCAAACGCTGCGAAAGTAAGCACACGGCCCCCATCGACAATCGCGGTATGAGCAGGTCGCTCGTCCGCGTGGGCCCGGATCATGTCCGACATCGTCGAGAAAGGCTGCTCGAGAAGTTGGGTTGTCGTTGTCATGTCGATCGTCTCGTTCTGTTGTCTTATCGGCCAACGAATACAGGCGCGCGGCGCTCGCTGAATGCCGCGCGGCCTTCCTGAAAGTCTTCGCTGTCGAAGCATACATCGATCGCGCGCTGAGCTTCGGCTTCAAGAGATGGATCTGCAGCTGCACGGCTGGCAAGCTTCGCGGCGGCGAAACTCAGTGGCGCAGTTGTAGTGATCATCGCAACCATGTCGCGAACAGTAGCCTCGAGCTGGTTCGCGGCGATGACACGATTGATGAAACCAGCCGACAAGGCTTCCCCCGCTGTGAAATGGCGCGCGGTAGCCAGCATTTCCATCGCGATGCCTCTGCCAACGATGGACTGGAGCCGCGCCAAGTTGTCCAACTCGTAGCCAAGCCCAAGCTTTCCGGCTGGCACGCCAAAGCGCGAACCTTCCGCGCAAATACGGATATCGCAAGCGCTGGCTATCACCATGCCACCGCCAATACAGAAACCGTTGATCATGGCGATGACAGGCAAGGGGGCCTCAACCAGCGACGCCGTGGCAGCTGTGACGGCCGCAGTGAATGGCTTGTTCGAAGCAGCATTGTTCCTTTGGACATCGAACTCGGCGATGTCGGCCCCCGAGATGAAGGCCTTGTCGCCCGCGCCTTTGACTACGATCGCGCGGATCTGCGGATTGGACGTCAGGCTCGCGACCGCGACGGGCAGCTCGTCCCACATATCCCGGCGAACAGCATTGAGCCGTTCGGGCTGGTTGAACGTGATCCAGCCAATCGGCCCCTCCTGGGCCGCAATTAGCCGTCCACTCGCGTATTCCATGAGTTCAGACCCTGTGCAGGCAGGCTCGCTGCGTTGACCCGTTGGGCCAACGCCATTACCAAATTCCACAAGCGCTAGGCCGGTTGCCGTTGGGGAGGCAAGAGGCAGCGTGCGCGGGCAGGCGAGAAAACCGGCGATGAGTCGTCGCTGGACCCGCAATTGGAGGGCGACCCATGTCGGGGGCTCGCCCACCGGAGATCAAGGCGTGACTGACGTGGCGTTCCTCAAGAGCTATCCGGCTGCTGGTGATGCGGCATGACCGAACGCCTCCCCCCAGGCCTGACCGGCGACCTCGATGTGTTGGCTTTCGCTGAAGCCGAGTTGGCAGCTGGCCGCCCCGCAGCCCTGATCAGCATCGTCTCGCTCGACGGGCCATTTTCGCGACCTTTGGGCGCGCAGCTGGCCGTGGCCGGCGACAAACGTTTCGCAGGCAGCATATCGGGCGGATGCCTTGAACAGGCGCTGACTGAAGAAGCGCAGATCGCAATGAAAGAAGGTACAAATCGCACGCTGCGTTACGGTACGGGCTCGCCCTACCTTGATGTACGTTTGCCGTGCGGCGGTGGAATCGATCTCTATGTCGACGTCAATGTGGATCGCGCGCTACTGCAACGCGCGATTGCGCTCGGCCGGGCGCGTCGTAGCTTCTCGCTGCTGTTCGATCCTGCAACAACACGCTCGTCGCTGCGGGTTGAAGAACAGAATGAACAGGCAAAGCCCGGCGAGTTCGTCCGCCGCTTTGACCCGAAACTCCGGATCGTGCTGGCGGGGCGTGGATGGGAGATCGTAGCGATGAGCCAGCTGGCTCAAACGGCCGATGTCGAACTCGTCGTTGCGAGCCAGGAGCCCGCAACACTTGAGTTCTGTCGTCCCTATGCGCACGAGCTGATTCAACTCACCGTCCCGAAGGCTACGCCCAAGCTGCCGCTCGACTCACATACGGCGGTCGCGTGCCTGTTCCACGAACATGAATGGGAGGGCCCGCTGCTGCTTGATGCGCTTCGCAGCGAAGCCTTCTATGTCGGCGCGCTAGGCTCGCGGCAAACCCATCGTCGGCGCGTAGAAGTGCTCGAAGCGCTCGGAGCTACCGCCGACGAGATTGCGCGGCTCAAGGGCCCGCTCGGCTTGTTCCCGTCGCAGGACCCGCGCTCGCTGGCCGTGTCCGCGCTGGCGGAGATCGTAATGGTTCGAACGACCAGCGGCGGCGCAGTCAAGCGTGGCGCGCCATGAGCGTGCCAATGAACCGGACTGCAGTCGTGCTTCTGGCGTCGGGGCTTTCGCGCCGCTACGGCCGCCGCGACAAGATGCTGGCGGACCTTGGCGGACAGCCGCTCATCGAGCACGCGGCCCACATGATCACAGACGTTGATCCACTTGCACGCGTCGCAGTGTGCCCGTCGGATCGGCCGCAGATTGGCGAACGGCTGATCAATCGCTTCGTCGTCGCGGTGAACAAGAAGCCGCGGCAAGGCCTTGGCCACTCAATCGCGGTTGGCGTGAATGTCGCGCTCCAGTTCAAGCCGGATGCGATCCTTGTTGTCATGGGCGACATGCCGTTTGTGGAGTCATGGATCCTTGAAGGCGTCATACAGCGTCTAGGATCTGGCGGCGTCGATATCGTGCATTCAGGTGGCGCACACGGAACACGCCCGCCGACCGCATTCGGGCCGGCGTGCTTCGATCAGCTTGCAGCGCTTGATGGCGACGATGGCGCCAAGGCGATTATCGGGCAGGGTGGTTTCAACGTGGTCGGCTTCAGCGCGCCGCCGCCCTTGCTGTTCGACATCGACACCAAGGACGACCTTGACCTTGCGCGGCAGCAGCTCGCCATTCGCAAACGTTACGCCAACATAGACGCACCTACCTCGGTCGAAGAGTTGGAGATCGCTCCGATCGATCTAGGACCGCAACAAACTGCTGGCGTCAGCTTCGGTGCGCACCGGCGCTAGGCGCGCTCGGCCTTCTTCACATCGGTCCAGAGAGCTTCCTGTTCGTCCAG
>CALMWO010000023.1 GCA_937873805.1 uncultured Hyphomonadaceae bacterium | reverse complement strand
GATCCCGCAGCGGGTTTTGCGTTGGGGATTGAATGTGCGGGGGAAATATCTTCGCCGGTGAATCCGGATTCCGCGGAGTTCGGGCATCAACGCCTGTCATCCTCGGGCTTGACCCGAGGATCTTTCTTCGTCGCGACAATCGAGGTGGTTGATGGACAGCAAGATCCTCGGGTCAAGCCCGAGGATGACACTGTGGGTGAGGCTTGCGGTGGCGAGCAAGCTCTCTCGACCGCGTCCCCAGCGAATGCGGGGGTCCAGTTGCGGCGGGGAGCACGTCGTCCTTCGCGTGTGTTACGGGCCGACCACGCATTTATCGAGGCCGTCGCGGCGGACCATGCCCATGAGGGCCTGGATCTTGGTGTTGCGGCGGCCGGTGGCGTAGTTGCCGTCGATCTTCCAGCGGTTGGGGCTGGGCAATACGGCGGCGAGGGCTGCGGCCTGGCGTGGCGTGAGATTCTTCGCGGATACGCCGAAGCGTTCCTGCGCTGCGGCTTCGGCGCCGAAGATGCCATCGCCCCATTCGGCGACGTTGAGATAGGTCTCCATGATGCGGGGCTTGGTCCACATCCATTCGGTCAGCACGGTGAAGTAGGCCTCGAAGCCTTTGCGCACCCAGCCGCCGCCATTCCAGAGGAAAACGTTCTTGGCGGTCTGCTGAGAGATAGTTGAGGCGCCGCGCAGATCGCCGCCGTTTTCCGCGGCCTGCATGGCCTTCTGGATTTCCTTCACGTCGAAGCCATCGTGGGAGCAGAAGTTCTGGTCTTCCGCGGCAATGACAGCGCGCACGAGGTGAGGCGAGATATCCTTGAGATCAACCCAGGTCGAACGAACCTCGACACCCTTCATGGCGACGCCGGCCATGTTGAAGGTGGGAGGCGGCCCGGTCCAGCCAATCGCGAACACGGCGAGCAGGCTGAGCGCCAGAAAGCCGCCAACGGCTATCGACGACCATTTCAGGAAGCCAACGAGAATAACACGCCACAGCGGCTTTTCGAGCGTGTACGGATCGCCCTTCGCCGTCATGCCCGCGCGCCAGCGGCCAAGCATGCCGCCGCCGGAAGACGACGCATCACCGCCCGCCGCTTCGGAAAATGATTCGTCACGCGGCGCGCCGGAGCCGTTGTCTGGATCAGGTTTATCCGGCTGGTCCAGCATCCCACTCCTCACACACGCCGGGATCGGATTCGACCTGGCGTCGGCTAAGGCGTTCGACTTCAAAGGCGGTTGGAGACAGTGACCCCAGAGCCCAGACAGAAGCGCCACGCACCAAAGGCGACGCATCATCCAGCCTTTGGATACACAACTCGGCGAGTCGCGTCTCGCCCGTTTTTGGGCCGGAGTTTCCGATCGCGATCATGACATTCCGGACAAACCTGTCGCGCCCGATCCGCTTGATCGGAGAGCCGGCAAAAACTTCGCGGAAAGCAGCGTCGTCGAGTTGCGCCAGATCGGCCAGCAGGGGCGCGGTCAGTTCGGCCCTGGGGTGAAAGGCCGCATCCTTGGCCACGCTCGCGAACTTGTTCCACGGGCAGACCGCCAGGCAGTCGTCGCAGCCATAGATGCGATTGCCCATCGCGCGTCTGAACTCGCGCGGGATCGGGGTTTTCGTTTCGATAGTGAGATAGGAAATGCAGCGCCGCGCATCGAGCTGATACGGCGCGGGGAAAGCGCGTGTCGGACAGATGTCGAGACAGGCCGAACAGGCGCCGCATGAGTCAGGCGCAGACGGATCGGGCGTGAGGTCTGCGTCTGTGAGCATCACGCCGAGAAAGAGCCACGAGCCATGATCGCGGCTGACGAGGTTGGTGTGCTTGCCCTGCCAACCGATGCCCGCCAGGTGGGCCAGCGGTTTTTCCATCAGCGGCGCGGTGTCGACGAAGACCTTCACGTCGTGGCCGGTTGTGGTCGCGAAGGTTGAGGCGAGCTGCTTCAGGCGCCGCTTCATCAGATCGTGATAGTCGACGTTCTGCGCGTAGACCGAGATGGTCGCGTGATCGGGGCGGGCGAGGGGTTCGAGCGGATCGTGCTTCGGGCCGTAATTCAGCCCGACGACGAGGGCGGATCTGGCGTTGGGCCACATGGCCGTGGGGTGGCGGCGGCGTTCGAGGGTTTCCGCCATCCAGCCCATGTCGCCATGCCGGCCAGCTGCCACGAAATCGGACAGGTGGGCGCCTGCCGCCCAGGCGGCGTCGGCGCGGGCGATCCGGGCGGTGTCGAAGCCCGCCTCCCGGGCGAATACCTTGAGTTGATCCTCGACGGTGGACATGCGGCGGTGTTTATCATGCTCTACGGATTGGGCTTTCCCTTTCGACGCCTAAATTTTAGGCAGGGATGCCTGCTGCCGAAAAGGGTCGGGGTCGATGCCTTCACAGGGGCCTGGACCCGGCTAGGACTGGGGTCGCATGTACAACGAAATGTTTTCAGACGACCGGTCGGTCCGGGGCCCCTACGAAAAGGTGGCCGAATGGATCAGCGCGGCAGGGGTGGATTTGCTGAAGCTTCGCCAGAGCGAGGCCGAGGCGATATTCCGCAAGATTGGCATCACCTTCGCCGTCTATGGCGAAGGCGGGGACCCTGAACGGCTTATTCCCTTCGATCTGATCCCGCGCGTCTTCGGCGCCTCGGAATGGCGGAAGCTGTCGCGGGGGATCAAGCAACGCTCCCGCGCTCTGAACGCTTTCCTCTATGACGTCTATCACCGCGGCGAGATTCTCCGCGCAGGGATCATCCCGGAGGAGCTGGTCTACCAGAACGAAGCCTTCCTGCCGGAGATGATCGGCGTCGATCCGCCGGGCAGGGTTTACAGCCACATTGTCGGCGTCGACATCGTGCGCACCGATGGCGACAAGTTCCAGGTGCTCGAGGACAATTGCCGCACGCCGTCTGGCGTCTCCTACATGCTGGAGAACCGCGAGATCATGATGCGGATGTTCCCGCAGCTGTTTCACGCCGGGATCGTCGAGAGTGTCGACAGCTATCCGAGCATGCTGAAGAAGACGCTGGAGGAAGTCGCGCCGATCAAGTGCGATGATGATCCAACCGTCGTGCTGCTGACGCCGGGGTCGCTGAACTCAGCTTACTACGAACATTCCTTCCTCGCCGACCTGATGGGCATCGAGCTGGTCGAGCCGCAGGACCTGTTCATCGACAACGGGCTTTGCTGGATGCGTACGACGCGCGGACCGCAGCGCGTGGATGTGATCTACCGTCGTATCGACGACACGTACATTGATCCGCTGGCATTCAAGGCGGACTCGCTGCTCGGCGTGCCGGGCTTGTTCAGCGTGTACCGTTCGGGCGGCGTTACGCTGTGTTCGGCGCCGGGCGCAGGCGTGGCGGACGACAAGGCGATCTATGTCTTCGTGCCGGACATGATCAAATTCTATCTCGGCGAGAAGCCGATCCTGGAGAATGTGCAGACATGGCGCTGCTCGGCGCCGGATGACTGCAAGTATGTGCTTGAGAACTTGAAAGACCTTGTCGTGAAGCGCGTGCATGGTTCGGGCGGCTACGGGATGCTGATCGGGCCGCACGCCACGAAGAAGGAAGTCGATGCCTTCCGCGCCAAGATCAAGGCGAACCCGAGCGAGTTCATCGCCCAGCCGACGCTCGATCTGTCGACCGCGCCGATCCTTGGCGAGGCGGGGATCGAGGATCGCCATGTCGATTTCCGGCCTTACTGCCTTGTCGGCAAGGAAATCCGGCTGACGCCGGGCGGACTTACGCGCGTCGCCCTGAAGAAGGGATCGCTCGTCGTGAACTCGTCGCAGGGCGGCGGGGTCAAGGACACATGGATTCTGGCGGATTGATATGCTGAGCCGCACCGCTGAAAACATGTTCTGGATGGGCCGCTACATGGAGCGCGCGGATGCGACCGCGCGCCTGATCGAGATGGGCTATCGCATGGCGATGCTGCCCGGCTCGAACGAGCTGGAGGAGTGGCGCTCGGTCGCTGCGGCTTCCGGTTCGGCCCCGGATATCGCGGAAGCAACCCGGCTGAATGCCGGCTCG
>CALMWO010000022.1 GCA_937873805.1 uncultured Hyphomonadaceae bacterium | reverse complement strand
CGCGAGCGCGGCAGAACCCGCAAGGACTTCGCCAACGCTTACCGGGAACGCTTCCCCTGCGAGCAGGCCGTTGATCGGAAGATGGGAGATGGCGCCGAGATCGAGAACCTGGTCGAGCATCACCTTGCCTGTGCCTGTGGAAGGCGGCGCGGCTTTCTTCAGCAAGGTCTGGACGCTGCCCGCAGGGGTTGTGGCGATCATGGCATCGAGAATCTGCCCGACACTGACCGGCGCCGAGAGCACCTGATCGAACGTGACCGCGTTGATGTTCGCTTTCGCATTGAGGGCGCGAAGGAATTGACCGACATCCACATTCGCGCTGGCGAGGGAGTTGTAGTCCATCACGGTGAGCTTGCCCTTGTAACCGAGCGTGGCGTCGAGCAAGGCTGCGCTGAGGCCGCCTTCCACGCGGACGAGACGGGAGCCCACGACAACGGATGCAGTTGTGCGGCGGGCGGCGCGAGCGCTGGCGCCGATTGCCGGATTGCCGCCCATCATGCCGGCGAGCATGACGGCTTCACCAGCGATCTTGGCGTTGACCTGCACGGCGTTGGCGGGCGTCGCGTTGGCGGTGAAGCGTTGAGCGTCAGCTATGCTGGCGTCGGCCGAATAGCGGCCCTGCGTGACGGTCACGTTCGTTACGGGCTTGTTGAGCTGCTCCTCGATGAGCGCCTTGGCGTTGGCGACGGTGATGACGCCGGATTCCATCATCATCAGTGCAGTCATGTCGACGGCGGCCTGAAGGTTGCGCTTGGCCGTGTAAAAGGAGATCTGGTTCATGACGATGGCGGTGAACACCGCCAGCACCGTGACACACAACGCGAAGACCGTGATGACCGACCCGCGCCGGTCGTCGAGGAACTGTCTCATGACGTCGCGCCGTTGCCGTCGGTGACGATGAGGCTGTAGCTGATCGGCGATTTCGGCAGCGGCAGGAGCTTGTCGAACACGTAGGCCGGATGCAGCGCCATATCATAATGCAGCGTGATGCGGCTGAGTTCGGTTCCCATCCCTTCATCGAAATCGAAGGTGATTTTCGCGACGTCGAGCATCGGATACTGGTCGCCGATGGCGGCGAGCTTGATGAGGGCGAGCGACCGGCGTTCGGCGTCGCTGAGGCCGCCGATTGTGGCGCGGGCGGTTTCCGCAGCGACCTGCTGGAGGCTTATCGAGGTCGCGAAGATTGAGCCGTAAGCCAGGATCGCGGCCACGAGCAGCAGCAGGAATGGGGCTACAAGTGCGAATTCGACGGCCGAGGTTGCTCGGTTGTTGCGAAAAAAGCCACGCAGCATCACCAACCATCCCATTTGCTGCGCCAGTCGGATTTTCTATCCGCCGGCTGATATGTACTAGTAGCACGCTCTAGCTTAATGCGCGGTGAAACCGACCCTTTCAAATACCCCTGCCCCGCCCCCGGCCCGCTGGACCGGGGGCTTTTCGGGCCTAACTGAGTCCTCTGGCGCCCCGAAGAAGGGCCCGGAGGAATGCAAACATGACCCAGCCAACCCCTGTTCCTGCGATTCAGACCGAGCGGCCGGTCGAGGCCACCATTCTCGCCTTCATCGCGATCATCGCGGCGACCGCGCTGGTGGCTGCGCTCGGCGCCTTCGCCCCCGCCGGGGATGCGGACCCGTGGTATGCCGCGCTGAACAAGGCGCCGGGAACGCCGCCCGGTTTCGTGTTCGGCATCGTCTGGCCAACGCTCTACGTGCTGATGGCGATCAGCGCCTGCATCGTCTGGCGCGCCGGCGGAACGTGGAAGCAGGCAGACAGCGCGCTCGGTCTCTACTTCCTGCAGCTCGTCGCCAATCTGGGCTGGAGCTTCCTGTT
>CALMWO010000021.1 GCA_937873805.1 uncultured Hyphomonadaceae bacterium | reverse complement strand
GTGAAGAAGCATCAGGGAAGCGTTCATCGGCGTTTCCCCTTGGCGGTGTTCATAACGAAGCCGATGACCTTGGCCACCGCTTCGAAGTGCTCACGCGGCACGCTTTCCTCGATCTCGACCGATGCAAACAGCGCGCGCGCCAGCGGCACGTTCTCGACGATCGGAATGCCGTGCTCCTTGGCGATCTCCCGGATGCGCAGCGCGACCTCGTCGGCGCCCTTGGCCATGCACATCGGCGCGGCGTCTTTTTCAGGATCATAGCGCAACGCGACCGAGTAGTGCGTCGGGTTGGTGATGACGACGGTAGACTTCGGCACATTCTGCATCATCCGCTTGCGCGACCGCTCCAGGCGGATCTGGCGCAGGCGGGCGCGAATGTGGGGATCGCCTTCCTGTTGCTTGACCTCGTCACGCACGTCCCTGCGCGACATGCGCATGCGCTGCATGAAGGTCCAGCGCTGATAGATGAAGTCGCCGCCCGCGATGAGGCCGACCACGATGATCGCCGCCAGCAGGAGCCGCCCGGCGATCACCTGCGTGAAGGTAAGAAGTCCCGCCGGATCAAGCCGTCCCGACTCCGAGATGGCCGTCGCTTCGGGCCAGACGGCATAGATCATCGCCCCGGTGATCGCCGCCATCTTCAGGAATGACTTCAGCAGGTTGACCCAGCCCTGCATGCCGAACATGCGCTGCAGCCCCTTCATCGGCGACAGCTTGGCCAGGTCAGGCTTCACTTTCTCACCGGTCCACAGCGGCCTGTGCTGCACAACGTGACCCAGCACGCCCGCGATGGCGATCACCGCGAAGATCACCAGCATCGGCATCGCCAGCGACATCAGCAGGCTGCCCATCAACTGCTGCGCGCCACCATTGCTCAGCCTGAAGGCGTGCGGGTGATCCATGATGCGCACGAGCGGATCGGCAATCATCCCGGCCAACGGCCCGGCAGCAGCCATGATCCCCGCTGTCGCCATCATCAGGAACCAGATCGGAACGTCCTGACTCTTGGCGATGTCGCCTTTCTTGCGTGCCTCTTCCAACCGCTTCTGTGTCGGATCTTCTGTCTTCTGGCTATCATCCTGCTCTTCGGCCACGGTGCTCTACCTCACCGTGAGGATGTGCATCTGGCGATCCATTTCCTGGAGCCAGACCATCATCCCACCACCAAGACCAAGCGCGGTCACAGCAAGACCGAGCATCACCGACAACGGCATCGCCGTCATGAATATCTGCACCTGCGGAATGAGGCGTGAGATCAGGCCAAGCGCAACGTTGAAGATCAGCGAGAAGATCAGTACCGGCGCCGCGATCTGGATGCCGAGCCTGAAAGAGTTCGAAACCGCATCGATCACAAACGTCGAAGCGTCCCCGATCGGCGGGAACGCACCCGGCGGAAAGATGGTGTAGCTGTCGGCCGCCGCCTCGATCATCACGCGATGCAGGCCCGTCGACATGATCAACACGACGCCCATCAACGAGAAGAAGCCCGAGAAAATCGCTGCCGGCTGGCTGGCGATCGGGTCAACCTGCTGCGCAAAGCCAAGACCAGACGCGATGCCGACCGTCGCTCCGGCAACCTGAAGCGCGCTCATCATCAGGCGCGCACCCAGTCCAAGGATCAGGCCAATGATCACTTCCGTGATCACCATCGGGAAAGCGCCCGTGATGTCAGCCGGCAGCGGCGGCGCATTGCCCGCCAGCGTCGGCGCCAGCGTCGCCGTCACCAGCACAGCCGCGGCAAGACGCAAGGTCGCCGGCGTCGCCGCCTCGCCCCAGGCCGGCGCGATCATCATCACGGCGCCGAGCCGCGCGAAGAGAAGCGCTCCGATCCATGCGTATTGGTTGATCCAGTCCAACCTGCGAACGCTCCTAGAACTCGGCTATCCGGGCAAAGACCTCGTTGGCGAAGCCCGCAAGCAGCGCACCCATGAGAGGCAGGAAGATCAGCAGCGCAGCGAAGATCGCCATGATCTTCGGCACGAAAACGAGGGTCATCTCCTGGATCTGGGTCAACGCCTGGAAGAAGGCGATGACCAGACCGACGACCAGACCGGCGATCATGGCAGGGGCGCACATCCAGACGGTCGTCCAGAGCGCGTCGCGGCCAAAGTCGAGAACTTCCAGGCCATTCATGCCTGCCACTCCTTGGTATTTTGCCGGTGCGAATTATGGTTTGCGGCCGTTAACTCTCGCAAATGAGTGGTTAAGAAAGGGTAGGCAAAAGCTGCCTGCCTGCGTTGCAGACAGCTGTTTTGCTGGGGTTTTGGTGGGTGCGGCGATTAATTCGCGGCCAGGGGTTACCCCGCGGCGGGTATCCGCACTTTCACGCGCAGACCCGGCTGGTTGTCTTCCAGCAGCAGTTCGCCGCCGTGCATGCGGGCCAGCGTGGCCGCCAGCGACAGGCCGAGGCCAGAGCCCGGTGTGGTCCGGGCCGAATCCAGACGGCCAAAGCGCTTGAGGGCGCCAGCCCGCTCGTACTCCGGGATGCCCGGCCCGCGATCGGACACCTCAACCTCGGCCATGCCGTGATCGGCCCGTACCGCCATGGCGATCGCGCCGCCCGAGGCGCCATGCTTCAGGGCATTGTCGACAAGGTTGGAGACAAGCTGCGCCAGAAATTGGCCGTGGCCGCTGACCTTCACCGGCGCCCCTCCCTGCTCGGCAAAGGAGAGCGTCACACCCATCTCCTCGGCAAGCGGCTGGTGAAGCTCGAATACATCGCGGACGATAGCGGCCAGATCGACTTCGGCAAACTGATCGCGTGCGGCGCCTGCCTCGGCGCGCGCGATATCGATCATGGCGGAGAAGGACGCGAGAATGCGGTCAGCCTCGTCAGCCGCCTGCCCCAGCGCCTCGCGCCGCGCTCCATCCGAAAGCTCGGCATCATTGCCGCGCTGGATCTGCGTCTTGAGGCGTGTAAGCGGCGTGCGAAGATCGTGTGCGAGACTGTCGGTGACGGTCCGCAGTTCTGTGACGAGCGTTTCGATCCGCTCCAGCATGCCGTTGAGCGTTATCGCCAGCCGGCCAAACTCATCGCCACCTGAACGGACAGGAATGCGAGTTGAAAGATCACCCGCCACAATCGCGCGCGCCGTCTCATCAATGTCGCCGATGCGCCGCATGACCAGCCGGTTCAGCAGAAACCCTGAAACCCCCGCAAGCAACACCGCCGCGATCAGGGCCACCGCGCCTGACTCGATCAGCGCGGCCTGGAAGTTCCGCTCGGCGCGCAGGTCGCGCCCCACCAGAAGCCGCGTACCGAACGGCGCCACATAGGCAACCGCGCCGATCTCGATGTCCAGGCCATTCGGCGCGCGAACGCCGCGCACGCTTGTCCATTGGCCATCGGTGCGAACATTCTCCGGCCAGTCCGAAAGATTGCCGACGATCTTCGTCCCTTCGCGATCCGTCAGCAGATAGATCGCCTCGGATTCGCCGACCGCCCGATCGCGGACGGTTGTGATAAGCGCCGGAAGATTGCGCCCGCCATCGCTAGAATCGACAATCCCGCGCAGCTCA
>CALMWO010000020.1 GCA_937873805.1 uncultured Hyphomonadaceae bacterium | reverse complement strand
TCCACCAGCCGTCCGGTCAGCCGTTCCAGGGCTTCCAGACGCGGCCGGGTCTCAGCCCCGCCCGACGCCATCACCAGCGCCTCGACCAGCCGCAGCTTTGCGTCCTCCGCCAACCCCGAAATCACGGCCAGGGGCAGGGTCGTTTCGTTCCCGTCGTGCTGACACAGGTCAAGCGCCGCCCGCGCGCCGGCCAGCGCCGTGACGCGCGCTTCGATCGCGGCGCCCATGATGCGGATGATCCTGTCGCGCCCCTCCGGCTCCAGCCGCGCCACCAGCTGGCGTGTCCGCACTCGCTCATAACGTTCAGCTTCGTTCGATGGATCGTCCACCCAGCCGATCGACCGCGCCCGCAATTCGTCGCGCAGCTCCTCGCGCGCAAACGCCATCAGTGGCCGGCACAGCTGAAGCCCGCGCCCCTCCGGCCAGACCGGCGAGGGCGCCAGAGGCAGCGGACCCGCCAGACCATGCCAGCCCGAGCCCTGTCGCGCCCGCATCAGAAAAGTCTCGATCCGGTCATCGCGTGTATGTCCCAGCGCGATGATCCCCACATCCCGCGCGAGCGCCCAACCGGCCAGCAATGCATGCCGCGCGCGTCGCGCTTCCGCCTGTCCGGGCGCGCCGCCCGACCGGCCGAAATGGCTCCACGTCAGAATGTCATGCGGAACGCTTAAGCGCGCGCAGATCGCCGCCACGCCTTCGGCTTCCGCCAGCGCTTCCGGCCGCAGCCCATGATCCACCGTCGCCGCAACGACACTCCGGCCTCGCTCACGCGCCCATTCCGCCGCGAGCACCAGCAGCGACAGCGAGTCAGACCCGCCCGAAACGGCAAGCCCCAGCGTCTGATGATATCCAGCAAGAAGATCGAACGCCGCCATCGCGCGGGGCGTTAGCCCGCCAGCGTCGTATGTCTCGTTCGAGCCGTGACTCACGCTAGCGCGTCCTCAGCATGTTTCGTAAGTCTGGATCGGACTTCCTATCCAGATGCAAGAGCATGCGAAAGCCGCCGGCGAAAAGCTGCTGCGATGGGCTGCAGGATAAATCGTGACCCGGCGGCCTATGCGGCCCGGGCGCGTTCGTGTTGCGGACACGTCAGCGCGAATTGGCCGTGCATCGGCGAGTTTTCCTTGTGGTATCCGCCACAATTCAGCCAGTCGCGAAATTCCGGTTTAAAGGAGGAGAAGTTGGACGCTGCGCAGAACCAATCCCTGTGGAGGCGCGCCTCGCGCTCAACGATAAGAGCCCACGTCTTGGGAAGGTCGTCCTTCTTGTCGCAAAGATCGTAGATCGTTTCGATGAAATTCCATACCATGAACGCATACACGTCGTAGCGCTCACTGAAGCCCGGTTCGGCTGTGTGTCTGTGCGGGTGGGCAACGCGCGGGTCGTTCATCGCAAGCTGCTGCAGATTGAAGTACATCGCATCAAGCTTGCTGTACGTTTCAGCCCTGAACTGCTTACGGAACTCGCTGTTCGAGCTGTAGACCGCCAACAGCGCGACAACTGTGCCGATGCCCTGCGCAATCGTGGCCAGCCACTGAATTGTTCCGATCCAGTCCATCTCGTCCTCGGTGCGCCGCCCGGCGAGTACAACCAGGCGCGAAGAGGCGCGTCCTTAAAGGAGCAGGGTCGATACTGCGTTAAGGCGGACAGGCAGATTTGGACGATCGCGGGTGCGACTATTTGAACCCGAGAATATCACGCTCGTAGATTTCGAGCAGCTGACGCCAGATATCGAGCGTGTCCTCGAAATTGTCTGACGTGACGCCAGCGTCCAGGTTCACATCCATCTGCAGCTTCACCTGCGCCGCATCAAAGGTTATGCGCACATAGCGCCAACGCGCATTGAAGGCGTTGGCCGATTCACCGGTCAGGCTGGCGGGCTTGGTCGCCTGGCTCATGAACTGCACCGAATTGCAGGTCACGCCCTGTTCGCATTCATAGAACTGGATGACGTAATCCGACCGCGAGATGCGCCCGGTAATCACGGGATCGCCCTTGGTGTCGGCGCGCAGCTCGACGCGATAGCCGGTCTTTTCCATGAAGCGGGCAATGCCGGCGGGGTCGGAGGCGTCGAACATGCCCCCGCGCACGCGCTCGGCCGATGGCGTCTGCTGGGCGGCAGCCGTTGAAAACGACGATGCCGCCAGTGCGGCGGCGGCAAGGGAAGCAAGGAAGGTGGAGGCTCGGTTCAGCACGTCGAAGGTCCGTGATCTGGTTGAGCCCAAACCGTTACGGGCAGACCGTTAAGAACACTTGGCGTACTGGCGTTCCTGCGCGGCCATCTGCTTGGCCACGGCGGAAGCCTTGGGAAACTGCTTCGCCATCACGTCCAGCGTCTTGCAGCTGTCGGACGTCTTGCCCATCCCGCGCATCGCCCGCGCCAGCTTCACCATGCCGGTCGCAGCATTGGGCGAGCTCGGATAGGACTTGATCAGCTTGGCATAGGCGCCCGAAGCGTCGGCGAAGTTGTCCTGGTAGAGCAGGGATTCGCCCAGGTAATACTGGGCGTCTGCGGCTTTCGCGCCTTTGGGAAATTTGGTGAGGAAGCTGGTGAAAGCCTGCTCCGAGCCCGGGAAGTCGCCGCCGAGCAGCAGCGCGTGCGCCGAGTTGAAGAAGCCTTCCTCATCCTGAGGCAGCGCCGCAAGGTCGACGCGCGCCGCCGGGGCAGGCGATGCGCTGTTCGTGCTGCCGGTCAGGTCGACTGACTGGGCGGTCTGCAGCGTGGTGGGCAGGGCAGCCGAGCCGCCGCCTGCAGCAACGGGTCCGCCGGCGGCGTCTTCGAGCATTTCGACGCGGTCGCGCAGGGCGGTGAGATCCGTCTCCAGCTTCTTGCGGCCATTGTTGGCTTCATCAGCCGTGCGGCGGGCATCGCTGAGCTGTGCGCCAAGAACTTCGGCGCGGTCCGTGGCCTTGCGCAGGTCGGCCTCAAGTTGCTCGACGCGCTGGCGCAGCTGTTCGACCGCCGGGTCGGGCGCTGCGGTGTAAGGCTGGGAATTGAAAACCTGGCCGTGGGCGCGGGGCGCGACAACAACGGCGGCGGCGAGAAGGGCAAAGCCCGTCAGCGCGGCCATCAGACCTGCCCGGACATGTCCGTCAGCGGTCGAAGCAATCGCGCGTGCTCGGGTGTTTTTGATGATCAGATTCGTGCGTTTCATGGCCAAAAAGCTATCCGCCGCCCGCGCCTGAAATAAGGCGAAGCGGGCGGCGGACTGCACTTTTGCGTTAGGGTTAGCTGATCGCCTCGACGATGATGTTCGAGTACGAGTTGCGGTTACGGGCCCAGGCAGCTTCGTCATGACCCAGGTCCAGCGGCTTGTCCTTGCCGAACGAGATCGTCTGGATGCGGGTCGCCGTGATGCCTTGCGATTGCAGGTATTGCGACACGGCCTGAGCGCGGCGATCGCCGAGCGCGATGTTGTAGTCACGCGTGCCGCGCTCGTCGGCGTGGCCCTGGACTTCAACCCGCGTGGACGGGAACTGCTTCAGCCACGAAACCTGGGTCGCGAGCGAGCGACGGTCGGCATCGTCCAGATTGTACTGGTCGTAGTCAAAATACACGCGATCCGTCGATTTGGCGGCGAAGTCGCCTTTCGAGCCGGCAGCCGGGCCCGTGGGGACCGGCGTGGTCGGCAGCGGTGTCGGCGGCGTCGGCGCGACGCGCGGAGCTTCCGCGACGACCGGCGGAGGCGTGGGCTCCGGAGGCGGATTGGAAGCGCACGCTGTCGCCAGCATGGAAGCTCCCGCGAGTAGTGTCAGACCGAGTGACCGCATAATTCAAAAACTCCTTGTTCCCGTCGCGCCCCCCAAGAAGGCGCGTATCTAGTTTCCCCCGTCAGTACTTGCGATCTGAAACAGATTTGCAAGTCCGGCGGGCGTCATGAACCACTGAAGTAGCAATATACTTCGGGGTTTTTTGTGGCAAAGGCGAGGTAACATTGCAATCGAGTAATGAAAACTAGCAACGAATTCGGCCTCTATGCACTCGCTTGCCACGCGCGGTGGCTTTTGGAGCCCACTATTCTGTCGTCGACAGACTTTACGTAGCGTCCAGACCTGACGCACCCGGCGCCTTACTGCTGTGCAGCCTCGACCTTCAGCAGCGGACCCCAGGTCGGATTCGTCGCGTCACGCGGCGTCGGCATCCGGCGCAGGTTGCGTCCCGTGAGGTCGACACTCCACAGCTTCGGCCCGGCGCCACGCGAGGCCGTCCGCTCGAAGGCGACCACGCGGCCGTTGGGCGACCAGGTCGGGCTCTCGTCCTGATAGCCGTCCGTCAGGATGCGCATGCCCGAACCATCTGTGCGGATGACACCGATCGAGAACTTGCCGTCGCCCTGGCGCGAGAACGCGATCCAGTCACCGCGCGGCGACCACACCGGATCGGTGAACCGGCCGCTATCGAACGTGATGCGGCAGGTCGTGTCGCGTCCGCCCTTGGGGCAGTTCATCTGCGCGCCGTCTTCGCGCATGATGTAGAGTTGCGGGCCGAGGCCGCGG
>CALMWO010000019.1 GCA_937873805.1 uncultured Hyphomonadaceae bacterium | reverse complement strand
ATCTTTCTTCGTCGCGATGGCCGAGCCGGCTGATGGAAAGCAAGATCCTCGGGTCGAGCCCGAGGATGACACCGTTGGTGGGGTGGGCGTTGGTGAGCATGCTCTCTCGACCGTGTCCTCCGCGAAGGCGGGGGTCCAGTCTTGCGCGCTTCGCGCACATCTTTGCCAGGTGAGTCTGGATCCCCGCCTTCGCGGGGAACGCGTGAACGGAGTTCACGCTTCCAAGATGCGGCCTTTGAGCTTGCGGGATGAAAAGTGATGGGTGTGGCTGGGGTGGTGAGGACGCCCTCGTGGTTCGACGGGCGGCCCTTCGGGCCTGCTCACCATGAGGGCTACAAACGGGCCATGTAGGGTGCATCTTGATGCACCATCTCGTCACGCCGACGAGCGGAGCATTTCCGCTTTGCTTCAATGCACCCTACGGGAGCCCGGCTCGGTTATGCCGCCTTGCAGTTTCCTGCGATGGCCTCGCCGGCGAAGGCCTTCTTCACGAAGGGGGTGGAGTCCGCCAGCGAGCCGTTGACTGTGCCGGAGTGATCGAGGTCGGCGTAGACCTTGTGCTCGATGACGGAGCCGGCCTTGCAGGCGTCGGTGAAGAGACGTTCCTGGCCCGGAGGAGGAACGTCCTTGTCCTTGCCGCCCGTGCCCATGAAGACCGGGCCTTTCACCTTCAGCGCCGAGTAAGCCATCAGCGGATAGTATTTCGCGAGCGCGGGGGTGGGATCTTTCACGAAGGCGTTGGTCTGGTTGAGGCCGTCCTTCTCGATCTGGTTCCACGCGGCCATGAGGCATTGCGTGCGCGTGATGTCGATCACGGGCCTGGCCTTGTCGGTCACGTAGTCGGCGATCTTGAATGCCGGGTCAGCCTGTTCGGCAAGGTACATGATGTACAGCGAGTACGCGAAGACGCCGCTGACGGCGTTGGGATCGCGCACGACCGGCGCCGTGTCGTTCGTGAAATAGGGCGTGCCTGTCGCCACCGTGCCGCGGATATCGAGTTCGGGAGCATAGGTGACGGCTTCGCCAGCAGTCGCGAAGGCGGCGCCGCCGCCCTGGCTCTGGCCAACGAGAACGACGGACTTCGAGAGCTTCAGGTTCGGATCGGCCTGCACGGCGCGAATGGAGTCGAGGACGGAGTAAGCGGCAGGACGGGTCGCGAGATAGGGATGGCCACCGGGCGTGCCGAGGCCCTGATAGTCGGAGGCAACGACGGCGTAGCCCTGGCTCAGCCAGTGGCCGAGATATTTCGTGTCACGCTCTGAACGAGCATTGTTGGACGGGGCGCAGACATCAGCGACGCCAACCGTTCCATGCGCCCACGCGATCAGCGGAAAGCCGTCGGCGGGCGCCTCACCCTTTGGGAGGAAGAGCGACCCCGACACCGCGACCGGCGTCTTGCCATCCAGGCCATTGGTCGAGGAATAGAGGATGCGCATCGCCTGCCCGGCATCAGCCAGCGAGGTTTCGGCGGGCTGCGCTTCGGTGCGGATCAGCGTGCCGGGCCTGGCGGGCGCGGGGCCGGCGAGGTTGTAGAATTCAGCGACGCCGCCATCGCCCTGCGATGGATCTGACGCGATGGTGGGGATCGTGGCTTCGGCCGTATCGGGGCCGAGTTCCACAGGTGGCGGTTCGGGAGCCTTCTGTTCGCAGGCCGCGAGGGCGAGCGCGGCGGCGCTGGCTAGTAGAAGGGTCATCGATTTCATTAGGCGTTTCTCCCGAGATCGCGGGCTTACCCTATAGCGGTCGCGACGAGGCGCTACCCCTGTCGGACTTGCCGCTACGTCAAATTTTAACCTGCAACGCGCGACTTTGCGGCCCCTGCAATCTGCGCACGCATCTGTTACAATCGAGCCATGCCGTCAGTCACTCGCGTTGATCCGAAGACCATCTTCACGCCAGACGAATGGGCGAAGGTTTCCACGCAGTCCGTGTGGATGGGGCCAGCGCTGGTTATCTCCGCATGGGCGGTGATCATCGGGGCGGGCGCGCTGTTCATCTGGCTGCCGAACCCGCTGACGTATGTGCTGGCGGTGATGCTGATCGGGACGCGGCAACTGGGGCTGGCGATCCTGGAGCATGAGGCGGCGCATGGGACGCTGCATCCGAATGCGAAGCTGAATGACTGGATGGCGGAGTGGCTGTGCGGCGGGCCGGTGGGCGGCAGCCTGAAGCGGTATCGTCCGTATCACCTGACGCACCACAAATACACGGAGCAGCCGGAAGACCCGGATATCGGATTGTCGAAGCCCTTCCCCGTGACGCGCGGATCAATCGTGCGGAAGTTCGTGCGGGATCTGACGGGGCAGACATTCTTCAAGCAGCGCATCCGGCAGGGCGTCGCGCCTTTCATCGCGCACGTGAAGGGCCAGACCCGCAAGCAGCCGCGCGTGTCGGACACGCCGGGGCGCAGGTTCTGGATCACCAACGGCGTGCTGATCGTGGCGACGAGCGCGCTGGGTTACTGGTGGGCGTGGCCGGCGTTGTGGATCGTGCCGATGGCGACATGGTTTCCGCTGGTGACGCGGCTGCGCTCAATGGCCGAGCATGCGATGGTCAACACGCAGGACGATCCGTTCACGCATGCGCGGACGACGATCGCCAATCCGCTGGAGCGGCTCTTCATTGCGCCGTTCTGGGTTCACTATCATTGCGAGCACCACTGCTTCATGTATGTGCCGTGCTACAATCTCGAGAAGACGCATAAGCTTCTGCTCGGCAAGGGCTATCGCGAGCGGATGCGCATCACGAAGGGATATGTCGAGGTGCTGCGCCGGTGTGGGTCGAGGGACGAGGCCGTGGCGGCAGCATGAGTTCGCGCCCCCGGCAGGTTCGCGACGTACGCACTTACGGCGAGGAAACGCGAGCGCTTGTGCTGAAATCAGCCGAGAAGCTGTTCGCAACGCGCGGTCTTCACAACACGTCGATGCAGGACATTGCCGCGGAGGCGCAAGTTTCGCGCGCCACCGTGTTCAACCAGTTCGGTTCAAAACAGCTTGTCCTCGACGCCATCACAGCGCAATCGTTGCGGCGTTACCGAGACCTGCTGCACGCGGCGCTGGGCGATGACAAGCGTTCCATGCCCGAACGATTGCGCACGCTCTACCAGCAGATGGGCAAGGGGATCGAGTCCAACCGCGCGCTGTATCGCGAGGTGTTCGCCGAAATTCGCAAGGTCTCGATGGGTCTTGATGGCGAAGGCGAATCTCCGGCCGTGCGGCAGGAAACGTTCGACCTGCTGGTTGCGATGTTCGAACGCGGCCAGGCGAGCGGCGAACTCACGCGTACGCAAACCGCGGAAGTTCTGGCGACGGCTTATGACAGCCTGCTCTCGGGCGCGGTGATCCAGTGGCTGCACGATCCGCGGAAGGGCGCGCTGCCACAGCTGTTGTCCTCGCTGATGGACGTGTTCCTGAAGGGCGCCGCGTCGGGCCGCTGATCTTCCAAAGCAAATGTGAATTGCCGTGAGAGCCCGCTTGCGGCATCCCAACATTTAGACTGCAGTATAAATTATGCGGCCTCCAGAAGCCGGCTCGAGGAAGAAACACGCCATGAACGGACGATCCGCCCGGACAAGGAAGCGGGCGCTTCAGCCTGCCTGCCTCCTGATTCCAGCTGCAGTCATGATGCTATCGACGCCCGCACTTGCGCAGGCGCCGCAGCCGGCGGCCGGCAAGGCATTCGCCGCTGACTTCTTCGCGCCCTTCAATCCGGTGACGGCGGAGGACATGATCCGCCGCCTGCCCGGCTTTACACTGGACAGCGGAGACGATCGTCGCGGATTTGCCGGCGCTGCGGGCAATGTGCTGATCAATGGCGAACGGCCAAGCTCGAAAACGCCGCTGGCGGAACAGCTGTCGCGCTTATCCGCGCGCGACGTGTTGCGAATTGATCTTTATGCCGGCGGCGGCGATGGTGACCTTAGCGGCCAGACGATGGTTGCCGATGTACGTCTACGGCCGCGCGACGCCGGCGCGACAAACACGTTCATGGTCCAAGCCAGCCAGATGGACCCGTCGGGCAACATCAATCCACTTGCTCTACTCACAAGCGCATTCAAGGTTGGCGATGTGAACCTGAACCTTGCGCTGCAGGCGCAGCCTTCCCGCCGCGGACGCATCGAGTACGACAAGGAAGTCCGAACGCCCGCGGGCGCGCTCGTCTCGCAAGGAACCGAGTTTCTGCAGGGGAACTACTGGGAATACAGGTTGAGCGGCCGCGCCAGCTGGAAGCCGAGCGAGACCGACTCCTTCAACGTAAATCTGCAGGCGACGCCCTCGCGCGATGAGCGGCATACCTTCTCCGAGACCTACAATCCCAACGGGCTGCTGACGCAGATCGACGACAGCAGGGCGACAGGCGATGACGGCTGGGCTGTCGAGGCCGGCGGGGACTGGGAACATCGTCTGTCGGACCAGTCGTCGTTCAAGCTGATCGCGCTCGCAAGCGACAGGCACACCGGATCAGCCGAGCGCTATTCCACACGCTTTGCGAACGGCAGCTTCAGGAACACATTCATCGACCGGGCAGCCGACAGTGGCGAGTATGTCGCGCGCGGCGTGTTCAGCTGGAAACCGGGCGGCGGCCACGCCATCGATTGGGGCGGGGAAGTCGCATTCAACTTCCTTGACAGCGCGCTGGATATCAACGTGCAGACGCCGCTGGGAGCGATCGATGCGACACCGCCCGTTGCGAATACCCGCGTCGAGGAAGAGCGCGCCGAAGCCTTCATCACGGACTTCTGGCAGCTGGCCCGCAATCCCAAGCTTGAAGCGGGACTGACCGTCGAGACATCCCGCATC
>CALMWO010000018.1 GCA_937873805.1 uncultured Hyphomonadaceae bacterium | reverse complement strand
GCCGAAGCGCTGACGCACTACCGGTCGATCATCCTCCATAAAAAGACGATGAAGGATCGCGGACTGGACGTCATTATTGTCCTGAACCTCGTCCAGAAACAGCGTCGGGAATCGCTGACGAACTGCGTTCCGTAGATCAGGATTGCGATCGAGGGCCTGTGCTGCCCAGATCATCATGTCATCGTGGCAGAAATATCCCTCCGCTGTCGTGGCCTGACAAGCAGCAACGAATGCCTGATAGGTCGCGGTGTGCTTCCCAAGCGGCCCACCGCCCCAAGCGACATCGCCAACATCGTGGTTGGCGTCTACGATCCGGAGGAGGTCCTCCCGGCGCTTGGTCTGCAAAACCCGAGAACGTTGGGGCGGGGTTAGCTTATGCAGCCGCCTTCGGAGGCAGATGTCGTCGTCGATCACGACCACGTCGATCCCCTGCGATCTAAGCCAGGGAAGCGCGATGAACTGATTCACGAACCCGTGAATCGTGCCGATAAAGTGCGGATAGGAAAGGATCGCTCGGCCGGCGGGGTCAGCACCAAGCCTTTTCTCGATCTCCAGCCGTGCCACATTGGTGTGAGAGAGCACACAGACGCCTGAGGCGGGCGAGGTCCAGCGCTTCGCCAATATCGCGAGCTTCGCGACGAGCAGAGTCGTCTTTCCACTGCCGGGGCAAGCTGCGACGTCGATCGATCCGTTCGAACGCAAAACGGCAAGGCGCGCATCCTCACCGTCAGCTCCGTGAAACGCCAGGGCTGGCAGACCCAGACTGGCGCAGGCAGCGGCGATGTCCTCGTCGCTGACAGCCCGTGCCAGAAGCTCCGCTACACCGATCACGCCGGCGCGTCGCCGGCATTTCCCGTGGCATAGTCGATCGTCGCCCGGACATAGGGTGGTAGGAGCTCGCGAAGCGTGGCCGGAGGCAGACGGCCACGGTCCACTGCGCGATCGAGCAACGCCGCCAGATATTGGGCCGCGATTGCCTTCGAGGCACCGCCTCGATACTTCGCATACACCGAAGTGCTGCGACTCTCAGGATTCAGGTCAGATAGGTCGCGGAAGGTGCGGATCGAGGTTCGCAGGACGTCAGCTACCGTCACTCGGCCCGCATGGATGCGTTCGTCGGCAATCGCGAGATCCGCAGCAATCCACACCTCCCTCGCGAGACCGAAATGCGCAAGATCATATTCGAGAGTCCATTCGTCGGCGACAAAGGTGCGGACCGATTGGCCGGTGGCGCGGGCAGCAATTGAAGCGCGTTGGCTCTCAAGGCCATCGTCTTCGAAGTCGTCCTTCTTGCGCCACCGCCTGCTGCTCTTTGTGGGCACCGAACCATCTGGAGCGGTAAGACCGAGTATGGCCGGCGCACAATCGGGCATCACATCCATGTCGGTCATGCAGGCCACCGGGACGTTGAGTAGCCCCTGCTCGTCCGCCGCGCGGCGCTGGAAAATCCGCCCATATCGACCGAGGCCCGTACCTCCAACATTGACAACTGACACTCCATGGCGTGCCAAATCCCTTCCGATCAGCCTGGCGAGCGTGGGCAGAAGGATATTCTCGGCATCGCCTTCCACGATGATGACGCCGCGAGCAAAGAAGAGGTTTGCTTTCGTGGCATCCAGAAATCGCTCGAGAAACGCATAGTCGTCCGGCGCGAGCAAGGTATGTTCGCGGCCCATCGGGAACGCTCGCCCATTGCGAACCAGCACAAGGTTTTCGAGTTTGAGCGACGAGGCAAGCGATGGGCTGTGGGTCGTCATCAAGACCTGAAGCCCATGCTCGGCACCCCTATCCACAATCGCCTTCTGCTTCAGAAAGTTGATCAAGAGATGTTGGCGCTGGGGATGGAGGTGCGCCTCGGGCTCTTCGATTAGCAGCGCAGGATAACCCTCATTTTCTTGGCTGAGGAGAAGCAGCTCCGATGCCATGAACAACAGATTGTTGGAACCAAGGCCGCGCCCTGGAGGTGGGTCCGCGACACCGTCGTCGCGCAAATCGAGTTCAAGCTTCTCCAAAAGTTGCCGTAGCCGTGCGGATTTGCCGCCGCGAGCGCCACTAACCGAGATCGCACCCTTCAGCGTATCGCCTTCGAACGAGAGCTTGGCGAGATAGTCGTCGTTTAGGCGTGCACGTGCGTTACCGATCCCGGCCTGACGCTCCAGCAATTCGTTGGCGAAGTCGCCTATGCCGAGGACGCTCAGTGTCGCCGGATCTTCCGGAAAAGCCGCAGGATCAAAGTCCTCGCCAACGCTCTCGATCTCTTCAGTCTGCTGGAGGATCTGGGCAAGCCGAGAGCCACGGCCGGCCGAAAGAGCCTGATCGGCATCGCGGAGTGGCCGCAGATAAGTCGCGCAGAGGAGAGCCCGTGCCGAGGCCTCCAGAGCCGGACCACCGCCCGTGGCACCCGAACGGCACTCTACGGTCGTGAAACGTCTCGACGGACCGCGTGAGCCCGCCACCGCCTGCCAATGCAAGAACAGATGGGCCTTGCCATCGAGATAAGTGAGATGCTCGAGGAAAGCCCCACGATCGCCAGCGCTGAGCGCATCGAACCTCAAGAGAATTCGGATTTCGTTTCTGGCTACACCACCGTCCGGTGGCTGATGGAAATCAGCCTCACCCACCCTGAAGAAATCCTGGCCTCGCGTACCCAAAACAAGTCGGATGGCATCAACGATAGCGGTTTTGCCGGAATCATTCTCGCCCACCAATGCCGCGATGCCGGCCGGCAAAGTCAGCCGAAAAGCGGCATCCCCTTCGCCGAAAGTCCTGAAGTTCTCGATCTGTATTTCAGCCAGTCGCACATACCCTCCCCGGAAGGTTCGCTAAAACATATTTCCCCCACTAAGACATAGCGGTCTCGCGACTGCAATCCACCGATAGTCTCGGGCATCCGAGATAGAAAAGCGGACTGGCCGCGCCTGGCGACGAAAGATCGGTTGCTGAGTGACCGACAAGGGTCGATTTCTGCCGTTGCCGAACGCAGCTGCCCCACGGCAGCTTACCGCAAGTCGGGGCCCAAACTTGCCGTTCCGGATCGTCCCCACACCTTGCCGTTAGCAAAAGGCCGCTGGCGCCATTTCTTGGTGAAATGCAGGAACAATGACAAACCCATGGCGTCCGGCTGCATATTCTCCGACCCGCACCAGAAATCGTCGCGTTTCGTGGCTATTCCGATCC
>CALMWO010000017.1 GCA_937873805.1 uncultured Hyphomonadaceae bacterium | reverse complement strand
CATGGTTCCGAACCAGCCGCTGCATTTCACCGACTCGAAAGACAAGGCGCGCTTTGAGGACGACATCATTGCCTACACGCGCGTGAAGCATTTCACCACCAAGGACGATGAATGGCTTGTCCGCCTCGCCATGGTGAAAGCCGGCGTGAAGGCGATGGACGCCACGCAGGAGTTCATGAAATCGGACGCCGGAGGCGCGCTGGCTATCAATCAGTTCGTCGTTGCTGGCGCTTCGAAACGCGGCTGGACGACATGGCTGATCGGCGCGGTGGACGAGCGCGTGATCGGCATCATGCCCATGGTGATCGACGCGCTGAATTCCGAAGAGATAACCAAGCACCATTTCGAGGTGCTGGGTTTCTTCGCACCGTCACTCGAGGATTACGTCAATCACGGCCTCTTCCCGCACAAGATCGGCACTCCGGAATACCAGGCCGTTCTGGGCATCGAGGACCCCTACAACTATCGCAATCGCGATCGGCTGAAGATCCCGAAATTCCTCGTCAACGCGTCGGGCGACCAGTTCTTCCTGCCGGACAATTCCCGCTTCTATTACGCCGACCTGCCGGAGGAAAAACGCATCCGCTATGTCGAGAACGCCGCGCACAACCTCGCCGATTCAGATGCCGTCGACTCCATGCTGGCCTGGTACAATTCGGTGATCACTGGCGGCAAACGTCCGGACTTCATCTGGAACAAGGTGGATACAAACGGCATCGCCCTGAAGCCGCTCGACACGCCCAAGGAAGTAAGACTGTGGCAAGCGCACAATCCGAAAGCGCGCGACTTTCGTGTTGAATCGCTGGGCAAGGCCTACACGTCCACAGTGCTGCAGCCACAGCCCGACGGAATCTATTTCGCACAGGTGAACCCGCCAACCGAAGGCTATACCGCCTTCTTCGTCGAAGTGTCCTTCGACAGCGGCCTTCCCTCGGCGCCTTTCAAGTTCACGACCGAAGTCTCGATCATTCCTGACACCCTGCCGTTCAAATGGGCGGATGCTGCAGCCAAGTACGCCAGCACTGCGCCGAAATAGTACCGGCGCTCCGATCATCTTGTGACGTGGGCGAACCACGCTAGGCTCGCGGCGACAACAGGGACGACGACGATGACATCGCTGATCCTGCGCAATCGCGCGCTGCTGCCGTGCGCCCTGCTCGCGCTGACTGTGGCCTGCAGCCCGCAATCATCCGATGCGCCTGCAGACAAAGCGTCCGCAGTCGTCGCCTGCGCGACTGGCTCACCGCTGCCGATCACCGGTCTGTGCAGCGACGGCAATGCGTCTCTCTTCCTCGCAATCGATCCCAAGGCCGAAACCTTCGGCCCGCGCTGCGTCTGGCGCACGGAGGAAGTCGAGACCTACCCCGACGAGGCGCTGGTCTTCCGCGCGCAGGATTGCTCAGGCGAAGGCTGGGACAAGACCACCTACACGTATCAGGCAAGCTACGCGCATGAGCCCAGCTATCTGAAGACACGCCTGGCCTCGATGCCGGCTGAGGACTTCGGCTTTGCGCTGGAGGTTATTCCGCTCCTCATCGGCGAGACAGCAGAGCAGGCCGCGATGCATACATTGTCCAAGGCCGATCCCGCCCAGCGCCCGCGCTGCGAGATCAAGCCGCTGGCGGGTTACACGGTTGCCGGTCGGGCTTTCGAACTCGGACCGAATGCAGAACTCAAGGCGGAACTGGACGCGCTCTATCCCGACGAACCGTGGGACGCATGCGGGCCTAACGGAGTCTCGCTCGATGGCATCGGCTTCTGGGAGGGTCGCGACCACCACGCCCTCTTCCACATGCTGGGCCAGGACACGCCGATCTGGGATCCGGCAAGCTTCACCTTCTATCGCAAGGGCGCCGACAGCGTGTGGACGAAAGTGAACTGACAAATCGCAATATCGCTGCGCCAGGAGCGGGCGTAGTATGCTGGCGTGACGCGGGAGATCGACATGCGGCTTGCCATGCTTTTCATTTCATTTGGTGCGGCGTTGGGCGCCTGCACCACTGCTCCGGCGTCTGAAACGCCCCCGCCGGAAGCGGCGCAAGCCACGCCTCCGCCGATGATCGTCGGCGGCTATGGCGCATCCAACCTTGCCGATGAAGGCGTGAAAGCGGCTCAGGCCATTGCAGTCAACGAGATCTACACGCGCAATCCGACGCGCGCGCTTGTCGACAAGGTCAGCGCTGAAACGCAGGTCGTCGCTGGCCTCAACTACCGCTTCACGATCATCATGACAGGCGGCGCGGCCTACCGAGTCATCGTCTTCCGCAACCTGCAGGGCGGAATGTCAGTCACCAGTTTCGAGAAACTGGCCTAGCCTGCCATCATGGCGCGGCACGCGGCCTCAAGTCCGCGTGCATCGATCTCGTCAAAAGCCGCAAACGATGTGGAATCCACATCCAGCACGGAAACCAGCGCGCCATTCGTATCGAACACCGGCACGACGATTTCCGAATTGGAAACAGAGTCACAAGCGATGTGCCCGGGAAAGACATGCACATCCGGCACGATGATCGTCTCGCGCGCCGTCGCGCACGCACCGCATACGCCCTTGGCAAAGGGTATGCGCAGGCAGCCGAGCGTGCCCTGATAGGGGCCGACGACAAGTTCGCGCTCCTTGCGCGGATCAACCTCGTAAAAGCCGCACCAGAAGAACCGTTCGCCGAACGCAGCTTTCAGCAGCGACACGGTCGTCGCATAGCGCGCCGTGCGCGATGTTTCACCGGCGACCACAGCCGCGATCTCGTCAGCGAGCTGACGATAGGCGGTCGCCTTGTCTGCGGAGTATGCAATCCCCTGCTCGGCCATGGGGAAACGTCTTACGCCTTAACGAGCCGCCCGTAGAGCGCCTCAAGCGTCGTGGCGAAATCTTTCTGCTGGTCGGAGCTGAGCGCCTCGATCGCCGCAGTCAGGCGATGCACAGGGTCATGATCCAGCAGCGCCTTGCCAGCGGGGGTGAGGTCGATGCGGCGAATGCGGCGATCCTCGGCATCGGCTTTCACCGTCACGAGATCCTTGCGCGCCAGCGATGCGACAGCTCGCGAAGCCGGCGCATGCGTAACGCCTAAATATGTGGCAACACCGCCAACCGTTCGTGCCTGGCGTCCTGCCCTGGCAAGGTAGCGAAGCACGGCCCACTGGCCTGCATGAATGGCCTTGGGGCCTCTCGCTTCATAAACCGCACGAGCAGTTTGCTCGAGCAAGCGCGCAACAACACTGGCGTCCATAGTCCTGAAATCCCTCGTCGAAGCCCAGCTAGTTTCGTGAGAGGGCGCCACCCTTCATCCCACGCCCCCCTAGCCGTTCATAGCCACTAGCACTCAGATAGGTTTCACATATGTCAACGTGCGCGCAGCGTAGGTAAATTTCGAACAACCAAGCCGCGCTGCCAGACTTAAGTACCGGTCGTCGAAGTTAAACCGAAGGCGTTTTTTGTTAAAAACGGCCGTCTTGTTCTTAAGAATCAACGATTTTGGAGAAACCGGACAGTACATCCTGCCCGAAGTGCAGTAGCGGCGGGTTGAAGTGTCGCACTCGACTGTAAGATTTGGAGCGGGTGAAGGGAATCGAACCCTCGTCGTAAGCTTGGGAAGCTTCTGCTCTACCATTGAGCTACACCCGCGCCCCAGGAAGGCTTTTAACGCGAAACTCAACTAACGCCCACGCAAATTGAAGCAACTGCGACTAAGTTGCAGGGAATTCCGGCTTCGGGTACGCGAAACAGTCCGTACCGTCTCGTCCGTTGATTGTATTGATACCCCTCTCGCGCAATTCTGCTTGACCGGTCGGGCATGCGGCTCTGAGGTTCGGAAATGACGGCTCCGGGGGCTTTTGTAATCTTTGGCGCGACGGGCGACCTTGCCCGGCGGATGCTGTTCCCGTCCCTGTACTTTCTCGATGCCGACGGTCTCTTGCCCAGCCGCATCAGGATTGTGGGCGCCGCTAGGTCAGACCACACCGACGAAGAGTTCCGGAAGGATGTCGAGGGCTGGGTCCGCGAACGGGCCGGCGCCTTCTTCTCACAAGACGCCTGGGACACATTCGCCAAGCGCCTCGTCTACTCGCCCGGCGACGCCACCGATCCCAAAAGCTACGCCACGCTGAAACAGCGCCTCGAAGGCACGGAGGGCGGCGCGCTGTTCTACCTGTCGACCTCGCCTGCTCTCTACATTCCGATCGTGAAGGGGCTCGCGGCCGAGAACCTCACCAACGATCCGAACCGCGTCATTGTCGAGAAGCCGATCGGCAAAAGCTGGGCAACGTGCGAGCAGATCAACGCCGCCATCGCCGAGCACTTCAGCGAGAACCGCACCTTCCGCATCGACCACTATCTCGGCAAGGAAACGGTCCAGAACCTCATCGCGCTCCGCTTCGGCAATGCGCTGTTCGAGCCCTTGTGGAACCGCCACACGATCGACCACGTGCAGATCACCGTCGCAGAGACGCTCGGCGTCGAAGGCCGCTTCGGCTATTACGACGAGTACGGCGCAACGCGCGACATGGTGCAGAACCATATCCTGCAGCTGCTCTGCCTCATCGCGATGGAGCCGCCCTCGAACCTGCGCCCTGAGTCCGTGCGCGGCGAGAAGGTGAAGGTCCTTCGCTCGCTCCGCCCGATCCGCGATTCCGAACTGCGTGAGAAGACCGTGCGCGGCCAGTACACGCGCGGCGTGACCGACGGCAAAAGCGTGCCGGCCTACACCGAGGAGGAAGGCGGCAAGCCGTCCGACACCGAAACCTTCGTCGCGCTCTGCGCCCATGTCGACAACTGGCGCTGGGCCGGCGTTCCCTTCTACCTGCGCACGGGCAAGCGCCTGCCGACCCGCACATCGCAGATCGTCATCCAGTTCCGTGACGTGCCGCACTCGATCTTCAACGGCAGCCCGCTGATGGCCAACCGCCTGACCATCACCCTGCAACCAGAAGAGTCGATCGCGCTGACCATCATGAACAAGACGCCCTCGCTCACGCAGGGCGGCTATGAGCTGCAGCCCCTCACGCTCAACCTCTCCCTGCTCGATGCCTTCAAGGGCGAGAAGCGCCGTCGCATCGCCTACGAACGCCTGCTGCTCGAAGCCATCTCCGACAACTCAACCCTGTTCGTGCGCCGCGATGAAGCGGAAGCCGCGTGGGTCTGGATCGACCGCATCATCGAAGGCTGGGCGCGCACCGGCATCAAGCCCGCGCCCTACCAGTCTGGAAGCTGGGGACCTGCCGGCGCCTTCGCCCTTACCGAACGCAATGGCCATAGCTGGTATGAATAGCCAATGAGCGCGACCGTCACTCACGAGGAAACCTTCTTTCCTGATCGCAGGCGTCTTTACGCCGGCGCATGCCAGGACTTTGCCGACAGGCTGGCCGACATCATCAAGAAACGCCGCAAGGCTTCGATGGCGCTCGCTGGCGGCACAACACCGGGCCCGCTCTACGACGCGCTCTCCAACGTTCCGATCAACTGGGAGAAGGTCTCGCTCACCCTCACCGACGAGCGCTGGGTGCATCCGGAAGATCCCGCCTCGAACGAATTCCTGATCCGCGACACGCTGATGCGTCGCCGCGCCGCCGTCGCCACCTTCGTGCCGTTCAAGACCAATCACGCCAAGGCTTCTGGCGGCGCAGCCACCGCTGAGAAGCGCATCGCGCCGATCATGCCGTTCGACATCTGCCTGCTCGGCATGGGGCCTGATGGTCACATCGCGTCGCTGATCCCCGGCTCGACCCTGGTGATCCTGCCCGAGGCCAGCCAT
>CALMWO010000016.1 GCA_937873805.1 uncultured Hyphomonadaceae bacterium | reverse complement strand
TGGCGGGTTCTCAAGCGGACCGCCCTTCGTCTCCATCAACATACAAGCCGACTATGTGATCTTCACCGTTTCGATCGAAAGCGGCACACGCGCGATCGATGAGCGAAATCGCGAGCTTGAGCGAACCTTTGCGACGCTGGGTGGCCGTGTTTCCCGGGACAAAACCATCACGATGGAGGTCGGCTATCCCGGCAGCTCCGCCGCTCTTGAGACAACCAAGGCCAAGGAAGCGATCCAGGAGATGGGTGACCGCTCTCGAATTCCGATTGTCTTCAAGTTCGCCACCAAGCCTGCCGACTCCTTCGAGGCGGTGCGAGCGAGAGCCGAGACGTTCATCGACGTAATCGATGTCAACGGCCGAGCCGAGATTGTCACGGGCGACCTGCAATATATCGGCGTGACCGAACCGCGGAAGCATCGCGAGGAGCTGCTCCGCAAGATCGCCGACGATACTCGCCTGCTCCAGTCGATCTTCGGAACGCCGGGTAACACGCCGATGATTTCGCTCTCTGGGCTGGAGGGCAGGGTGAAGACGCGCCCGAGTGGTCCGCTCGAACTGGAGATGTTCATTCCGTACGCGATCAATCTCTCCTCGCCCTTCGCTCCGCCGCCGCCGCGCTAACTCATCGCCAGAGGAACGCACCATGAAACGCAACCTGCTTTTCGCCGCTGCCGCGATGATCTTCATCGCCGCGCCAGTCGCCAACGCCCAGCAGATCGTCGCCCAGAGCAACTACGTGAACCGCGGCCAGCAAGCCGCCGTGCCGCAAGTGTCGATCACGGTGCGTGCTGACTTCGTGCTCTTCAGCGTCCGCTACGAAACCGCCACCCGCGCTGTGGAAGCGCGCGAAGATGAGCTCGCGAAAACATTCGCGACGGTGGTTCAGCGCGCGGGCCGCGCCGAAGGCATGAGCATCGAAGTCGGAACCCCCGGATTCTCTGCCGCCATCGAGACGGCCGCCATCAAGGAGCTGATCCAGAACCGCGGCAACGACCGGTCGGGCATCGACATCGTTCTGAAAGTGAACGTGAAGGAGAAAGAGACGTTCGACCAGATCCGCGCCCGCGTGGACAAATTCGTGAAGGACACGCCGCTCACGGGCCGCGTGGAAGCGATCATCGGCGACAGCCAGTTCCTCGGCGTCGCCGATCCCAAGAAGCATCGCGACACGCTTATCAAGGCGATCTCGGAAGATGTGCGGCTGATGCAGGCGTCTTTCGGCGGGGCCAATGCTCCGGTTCAGGTCTCGCTGACGGGCATGGAACAACGCGCCCAGACCCGCCCAGTCGGCCCGCTCGACCTGGAAATCTACATTCCCTATTCGATGAGCCTGAAGTCCGGGGCCGGTAACTAAGGGCGGCTTGCCGCGCGGGGCATGGCAGCGTAAGCGCGTGCCATGATCTCCCCGCGGCTGGCCAGGCGTATCGCCACGATCCACAAATGGCTCGGCCTCATTGTGTTCGCCCAGCTGATCGTCTGGACAGGCACGGGCCTGTTTTTCGCAGCCGTACACCTCACGGCGGTTCGCGCGGACTATCTGGTGCATCCCGCCAATCACATGACGCCGGTGGATATGAGCCGCGTGAAGTTCACGTCAGCGGAAGCGCTGCAGAGCGTTGCCGAAGATCGACCCTATGAGGTGACGCTCAAGTCACTGGCGGGGCAGCCCGTCTACCAGATCAGGGCGGAGATCGGGACGTTCCTCGTTTCGGGTGAAACGAACGAGCGCCTGATTGTCGACGAACCGCTGGCGCGAAAGATCGCTGCCGCCACGTGGGTAGCCGATACGCCTATCAAGAGGATCGAAGAGTTGGAGACCGCACCGCGCGAGTCCAGCGTGTCCGGCAATGTCTGGGCGGCGCATTTCGAAGGCGAGGGCGATCCGACGCTATACATTTCTGCCGTGGATGGGCGCACCAGCCTTCCGCGCACAGACCTGTGGCGCACCTACGATTTCCTGTATGGCATGCACCTGATGGACTATGCCGAG
>CALMWO010000015.1 GCA_937873805.1 uncultured Hyphomonadaceae bacterium | reverse complement strand
ACCTCAAGGCGCGGGTTTCCAACTACGCGAAGATCGGCGGGCAGACCCAGCGGATTGCACGGATGATCTCGCTGACGCGGTCGATGGAATTCGTGGTCACGGCAAGCGAGACGGAAGCCCTGCTTCTGGAAGCCAACCTGATCAAGAAGCTGAAGCCGCGCTTCAACATTATCCTGCGGGACGACAAGAGCTTTCCTCATATCCTGATCCGCGAGGATCATGAGGCGCCGCAGGCGTTGAAGCATCGCGGGGCGAAGCGGATCAAGGGGCAGTATTTCGGACCGTTCGCTTCGGCAGGGGCGGTCGATCACACGCTGGATACACTGCAGAAGGCATTCCTGCTGCGGACATGCACGGACAACATCTACGCGACGCGCTCGCGCCCCTGCATGCTGCACCAGATGGGGCGGTGTTCGGCGCCGTGCGTTGGCTTGATCCCGCTGGACGAGTACCGCGATCTGGTGCGCGAGGCGGAGCGGTTCCTCAATGGCGACGCGGAGACGTTGCAGGAGCAGCTGGCGGCGCAGATGGATCGCGCGGCGCAGAACATGGACTATGAGCGCGCTGCAGCGTTGCGCGACCGCATCCGGGCGCTGGCCTCTGTGCGCCAATCGCAGAGCGTGAACCCGGACAATCTGGTGGAAGCCGATGTGTTCGCCATTCATAGCGAGGCCGGGCAATCGGCCGTGCAGGCCTTCTTCTTCCGTGCGGGACAGAATTGGGGCGCAACCGTCTGGTATCCCAAGCATGATCGCGACGACACGCCGGAACAGGTGCTGACGGCGTTTCTGGCGCAGTTCTATGACGACCGGCCTGTGCCGAAGATGATCCTCCTGTCGAACGACATCGAGGAAGCGGACCTGATGACGGAAGCGCTGGAAATGCGCGCCGAGCACAAGGTGGATATCCGCACGCCGCAACGTGGCGAGAAACGCGGGATCGTGGCGCAGGCGCAGCTGAATGCGCGCGAGGCGCTGGGGCGGCGACTGGCGGAGACGCAGAGCCAGCAGAAGATCTTCACGGCAGTCCAGAAAGTGTTCGACCTGCCCGAGCCGCCGAAGCGCATCGAGATCTACGACAACAGCCACATCATGGGCACGAACATGGTGGGCGGCATGGTGGTGGCCGGGCCGGAGGGGTTCGAGAAGAATTCGTACCGCAAGTTCAACATCAAGGACGAGGAACTGGAGCCGGGCGACGATTACGGCATGATGCGCGAAGTGATGCGGCGCAGGTTCGCGAGACTGAAGAAGGAGTGGGAGGAGTTGAATGCTCCGCCCGCGGACGCCTTTCCTCCTCCGGCGGAGCCGGGGGAGGTGGCGACTGACCCGCAGGGGCAGACGACGGAGGGGGCGCTCTCGATCGATGCACATGCGGCTCCCCCCTCCGTCTCGCCGGCTTCGCCGGCGATCCACCTCCCCCCAACTACGTTGGGTGGAGGCAAAAGGCCGGACTCGTGGCCTGATCTGGTGTTGATCGATGGCGGGCTTGGACAGCTTTCCGCGGCGAGGGAAGCGATCGAGGCGGTTGGGTTTGCGCCGGGCGTGCTGAACCTCGTCGCGATTGCGAAGGGACCGGATCGGAATGCGGGGCGGGAGCAGTTCTTCCGGCCGAACCGCGCGCCGTTCCAGCTGCCGCCGAATGACCCTGCCCTGTATTACCTGCAACGCCTGCGCGATGAGGCGCACCGCTGGGCGATTGGCGCGCACAGGGCGAAGCGGTCCGCTGCGCTGGTGGGACAGAATCCGCTGGATGAGATCACGGGCGTCGGCGTGCGGCGCAAGAAGGCGTTGCTGCACAAGTTCGGTTCGGCCAAGGGCGTGAGCCGCGCGACGGTAGCGGACCTGCAGACCGTGGAAGGCGTCAACGAAGCGCTGGCCAAGCGCATCTATGATTTCTTCCAGGGCGGATGAGGCAGCGCTAAGCCCTTGCCTTCACCAGATCCAGCATGCTGGCGCCCTGCATCTTCAGGTCTTTCACGAACGCCGCCGCGCGATGGCGGGGCATGCCCATCGCAACGCGAATAGGCGGGATGCCTTCGACGAGTGTCTTCGTCTCCGCCAGCCCCATGCCGGTGTATTCGCGAACGACCTTGATCACGTTGATCTTGTTGGGGCCGGCCATCAGCATGAAGACATCGACGGGGTCTTCGGCGCTGGCGGACTTCGCATCAGCGGAGGCAAGCGATGGCGACCATGCGCTGCCGGCCGGGAATGAGCGAAGGAGATCCTGCGATGTGGCGCTGGCATCGCTCCACGGGATCTGGTGGCGGACACCGAGATAATAGTGGAGATCGTCCGAGGGCGTCGTGCGGTTGACGATGACGGGGGCGAGCGTCTTGCGGTGCTGACCGGCGAGCTGGACTTCCTGCAGCACGTCCGGGCTTTCATTGGCGGCGGGGGTGACGATCAGGACGAGCCCGGCGCAATCGCGGATGGCGGCGACGATCTGGCCGGGATAGGGCACGCCGGGCTTTACGTCGCGCGGGGCGATCCAGCAGCGGTGGCCGACTGATTCCAGGGCGCTGACCAGCGGCTGGGCGATGGCGGCGCCGTCGCGGCTGGAATGCGAGATGAAAAGGTGAGCCATCGCGTTTTTCCCTGTGATCTGGGTAGCAACGGGGAAGGCCCGTGTCACCGCATCCGGCGACTGTACGTCTGCGTATGTTTCGCGCCATTTGTGTGGGGGTGGCGCCCTGCCACATTCAGGGCCCATTCATGGGCGATCCGTCAGGTCTTGGCGGGTTCGCTTCACGTATCGAGTCGGGGATTTCGTGTACCGTCCTGTCCTGCTTGCCCTTGCCGCCGCGATTGCCATTGGCCTGCCCGCCAGCGCGCAGACCGCGCCCAATACCGCGGGCGCCAATGCGATCAGCACGCGCCCGGCTAAATCCAACACCAGCTATGGGATGCTGGTCGACTTCACGCATGGCTTCATGTCGATGCAGGCGCAGTATACCGCCAATATCGTTTCGGAGACGCTTGCCGCCGCGCTTCAGCGTTCGCGCGATACACTGCGGCCGCAAGGCAAGCCCATTCCCGACGAGGTGAAGAAAGGCCTGATCCCGTTCTATTCGCCCGAGGCGCTGAAAAACGTTCGCTATGTGATCGGTGATGTCAGCCCATCGGGGCTTGCGGGCTTTGCGATCCGCAACGGCAATGCGGCGGCGGTGACGCTGATCGACACGGTGGTGTTCAAGGATGAGAGCTATGTCGGCAGCCTGGGCCTGTGGGCGCACGAGCTGCACCATGTGCAGCAATACAACGAATGGGGCCTGAGCGGGTTTGCCGCGAACTATGCGTTCGGCTGGGCTGAGGTCGAAGCCGAGGCGAGCGAACGGGCCAAGGCCTTCGTCGCCTGGTATCGCGAGCGCCACGGCCAGAAATAGGCCGCAAGGGCGGGCGACGCTCAAGCCTTTCCCTTCTTCCCGATTTGGCGGATTGTCGCCCCGTTATCGCGGGGAGCTTCGCATGCGTTTCGGTCTGATAAGTGTTGCCGCCGTGCTCGCGGCCAGTTGCGCGACGCCTGTGCCGCAGGTTGTGGCTGAGCAGGCTGTGCCGGTTGAAAATCCGCAACCGCCCGCCATGCCGCCGCGCGCCACAGAGGCGGGGCCGCAGACATTCAGCGTGATGCTGGCGCCGGGCCATGATCCCAAATCTGGCCGGCTGATCGCAGTGGCAATCCGTGTGGGAACGCCGCCGGTTGCGGCGATAGAAGCTGCGCCACGTGCGCTGCCGCCGAATGATGCGAGCTTCATTGCGGCGCAGGAAGTTCCGTTCATCTCGCCGGGGCAGGCCGTGCGGTTCAACGCCGATACGCTGGCGGACCCGCGCCCGTTCTCGCGGATCGAGCCAGGCGACTACTGGGTGCAGGTGCGGCTCGATACCGACCATGACATGGCTTATAGCGTAACCGATCCGGATACCGATTTTACGTCGATGCCGATCAGGGTGACGCTGCCGTCCGCTGCGCCGATCGACATTACGCTGATGCCGGAGCGGGATGTGCTGTCGCCCAATCCGGCGCCGCCTGCGCCTGCCCTGTTCGAATGCAACGGCCAGCGTATTCCGAAGCCCGCCAGCCCGAACGAAGCTGACGCCAATATGCGGCTGATCGATTTCGTGAGTCCGTCGCTGAGCGCGTTCTGGGGCCGCGAGATGCATGTGTGCGGCATCGCGTTGCTGCCGCCTGGCTACGAAACGTCGAAGGACAAGTATCCGACCGTTTATCGCGCGGATGGGTTCGGGGCGAGGTTCACGACGATCATCAACACGGAGCGGACGCATTTCGGGCTGATGAAATCCGGCGCGACGCCGCCGATGATCCGCGTGCATCTGGATCATTCCTCGCCCTGGGGCACACATGAGTTCGCGGACTCAGTGAACAATGGTCCGTGGGGCAAGGCGCTGACCGAGGAACTAATACCGGCGCTGGAGAAGCAATACCGGATGGACGCGAAGCCGTCGGGGCGCTTCACGACCGGGCACTCGTCCGGCGGCTGGTACGCGATCTGGCAGCAGGTGCGCTATCCGAATATCTTCGGCGGGACGTGGGCGCGCGCGCCTGATCCGGTCGACTTCCGCTCATTCACCGGCGTCAACATCTATGGTCATGCGGCCAACGCCTATGTGCGGCCCGATGGATCGGCGCAGTACCTTGTGCGCGATGCGACCGGCAAGGAAACGACCGGCCTGAAGACGTATGCGCAGCGCGA
>CALMWO010000014.1 GCA_937873805.1 uncultured Hyphomonadaceae bacterium | reverse complement strand
CTCACCGCCGGCGCAGGCGTCGCTGCCCGGGCCGCCCAACCGGAGCGCACGATCATCACCGAAGCACCGGACCTCCTCGTTCCCTTCAAGCCGATCCCGCGCGTCGGCGCCGAGGAACAGGACCCACTCGTGCGCGTCCGCCAGCAGATCGACGCCATCACCACCAAGCCGCGCCCCGGCGCTGGCTTCACCCAGCCGGACTATCCCGCGGCCTCACAAGCTCTGCGCGAAGAAGGCGATGTCGTGGTCGAGCTCTGCGTCGCCGCCAGCGGCTTCGTCGACACTGTGAAACTGGTGCAGTCCTCAGGCCATACGCGCCTCGACGACGCAACCCTCGCGGGCTTCCAGCACTCGCGCTTCGTGCCTGCCACGCGCGAAGGCCGCCCCATCCGCCACTGTGGCTACAACCTCACCATGGGCTGGCGCCTCAACAACGCTCCGCCCTGACACGCCAACCACCACCCAATCCGCACCTTCCCTTCAACCGAAAGAGGCTTCCATGTACGGAGCATTGCGAAATCGTGCGAGCAATTCATCGCAGCTCGCCGGCCTGTCGATCGCCGCGCTGATCACCGCGCTCGCAGCCTGCGCCCTCGGAAACGGCTTCGGCGCGAGCATCATCCGCCTCATCGAAACGCCGATCACCTTCACCCCTTTGCTGGATGAGGTGATCCCCGACCCGACGCAGCGCGAAACCACGCTGGTGATGGGCGGCGACACGCTCGAAACGCCTCCTCTGGATTTTCCGCCTGATATTTTCGTACCCGCTGAAGACAAGGTCTACACGCCGCCTCGTACAGAAGTGGCGGGACCTTCGACAGGCGCAAGCGTGACGCCCGCGCCAAAACTCATCCGCGTCCGCCCCGTCCTGCTGCCGCAGACCCCGCCGGATTATCCCGCATCGGCCATTCGCCAGCAGCAGCAAGGCGTCTCCACACTCGACGTCTGCGTCGATGCGCGCGGCCGCGTCAGTTCCGCCACGCTCGCCGCCGGCAGCGGCCACGCCACGCTCGACAACGCCGCGCTCAAATGGGTCCGCTCTGCGCGCTTCACACCGGGCAAGCTCGATGGCGTCGCGCAATCCGTTTGCGGTCACACGGTCGTCTATGAGTGGAACCTTGAGGACGCTCGCAGGTAACAGATGAAGCCCTCTCCGCTTCTGGAGAGGGTACGCCGGCACGCAAAGACGCCCCACGTCTAGCCGGCTCGAAGCCCCTCACCCTCCCCGGTGAGGGGCTTCGGCTATCTGGAGCCGAATCGTCCGCAGCGTTCCACCGAGGTGTGAATCCGAATCCCAAACAGGAAAGCTAAAGCGCGTGGCGCGCTTTAGCGCCCGCCCTTCGCCCCATCGATCACACCCCGGCGCAACCGAACCATGCCACGGATCCAGCGATCATAGTCGCCCGTCTTGCGCTGCATGTACGTGACAACCTGCTCGTGCGGCAGGATCAGGAATGTCTCGGCGTCGAGACCCTTGATGACAGCGCCAGCGACATCATCCGGCGACAGCACACCATCGACATTCTGCGATCCCGCAGCGCCGCCAAGCATCGGCGTGTCGACCGCTTGCGGACACAGAAGCGAAACACCAATTCCGTTTTCCTTCGTCGCAATCGCGAGGTGTTCGCCGAACCCGATCGCCGCGTGCTTCGACGTCGAATAGACCGCCGATCCGATCTGCGAGAGCAGCCCCGCCGCCGACACCGTATTGAGGAACCAGCCTGATTTTCGCGCGATCATTCCCGGCAGAGCGGCGCGCGCCGCATAGACGTGGGCCATGACATTGACCCCCCACGCCAGCTCCCAGGCCGCATCCGGGGGGGACCCCGGATTGTCGATATCCGGATCAGCCCGCGAAATTCCGGCATTCGAGCAGAAAAGGTCGATGCGCCCGAATTTTTCCTCGGCTGTCCGCGCGATCCTCTGCACGTCGGCCTCCTTCGTCACGTCCGCCTGCACGGCAATGCCGCCGACAGACTTCGCGACAGCCTCCGCGCCCGCGCCGTTAAGGTCCGCCACGATCAGCGCCTTGGCGCCTTCCTTGTGGAAACGTTCAACCAGCGCTTTTCCGATGCCGCTCGCCCCGCCCGTAACGATGACAACCTTGCCCGCTACTTTCATGCTCACCCTCACAAAACCTGTTTCGGACCATGCCAAACCTGCGCTCGAACGCCAGTCCCGGACGGGCGGAGGAGGGCTGCAAACATATCGTTGCGCAGTCTCGTCTTCATCGAATCCCCCAATCGGCAGGAAATTCCGGTGGGAAAAGTTTGCAGGCGCCGCGTCGGAGATGTTTGATTTTTCAGGGAGTGCGCGCGCGTCCCGACGACACAGCGCTTTGATTCACTCGGCAGAAATCGGTGTTCACGACTCATGAACACAGCCGATGCATTCTGTTCACCATGACACAGCGTGAGTACACTTGGTCGTCGATTTTCGCCTGGGGTCTGACCCTTTCCGGCGCCGTGCTCGCAACGGGCGGCGTCATCGGCATGTTCTGGCCGCAGCTTGATATCGGCTGGCTGTGCATCATCGCCTTCGCGGGCATGATGGCGTTCGGCATCGGTCTCGTTAACTGTTCAGCCGCTGGCGCGCTTCAGGCGATCAAGCATCGCAAACCAAACGGGCGGCAGGTTGAGTGGGCTGTGCTCATCCCCGCGCTGGCCTGCTGCCTTGGCTTCGTGTTCGCAACGAATGTCGGCGTCCACCTCGGCTGGGAAATCGTTACGGTCAACGCACCCGAAGGCGCAAGATTGCCGCCCGTCGTCACCATCGACGCCGTGTTCTACATCTTCGCCATCGCCAAGCCCGCCATGGCCTGGATCGTCGAAGGCAGGAAGACCATGGATGCGGAAGACTTCGCTGCCCGCCAGGCCATGCGCCGGCAGGAAGCAGCCGAAATTGCCGCCGCAGAGATCGCCCGCGCTGGAATTCCCCGCACAGACCTTTTCAAATCCGAACCGGCTCTGGAAATTGCTGCGCAGCCGGCCATTGCAGCCGAAACAGCGCCCGCCGAACCGATTGTTGCCGAGCCTCAGCCGCAGACCGCCGAAGTGGAAGCTCCCAAGGCCCGCGCATCCGGCAAGAGCAAGCGCAAACCCAAGACGATCGAAGAACAGCGCGCCGCCGCCATGAAGGCCGCCGCCAAACGCGTCGCCTCGTTCCGCGAACAGCACATGGGCCGCATTCACGACATCGAACAGGCCCGCTGGGATCAGGCTCTCACGCCGCAACAGATCGCCCGCGCCTCCGACACGCTCATCGAGCGCGGCGAAAAGCCGACGATCCGCCGCGTTGCCGAAATCCTCGGCGTCTCGCAGCTGCGCGTCGAGAAGAGCTGGCCCAAGGGCGTGCCGCTGGACGGCACCGGCGAGATCCGCGCGGCCTAAAACTCGCGTCCAGGTCGGGAATGCCAATTTCACATCTCGCGTGCGCGAGTTGACCTTACGCATATTCTAGCCAAGGTGCGTTCAGATTTCGAACGGACGAGACGATTGGCATGGCGTGGAACATGAATACTTCGCGGCGGCGTCTGGTGGAGCTGATGCTCGCTGCATCAACGCTCGGTCTCGCTGCGTGCGCCACGACGCCGGTCGGCTCCTCGCCAATCTCAATTGAACAAGCTGTCGCTGACCCTCGCCGTCCGGCCGAGGATGTAGCGCTCGACGAACAGCGCCAAGGCGCCGCGGTCCTTGAACTCGCCAACATCCAGCCGGGCTGGAAGGTTGCCGACATCATGCAGGGCGCCGGCTATTTCACGCGCCTGTTCATCGCAAAGGTGGGTGAGACCGGAAAAGTCTACGCGTGGAGCCCGGACGAATTCATGAAGGCCAAGCCAGTGCTTTATGGCGACTCGCTCGACGTCCTGAAGAAAGCCTATCCGCGTGAAATCGTGACCATGAGCTCCGCGTTCGAAGACCTCGCCTTCCCTGAAAAACTGGATCTGATCTTCACCTCGCAAAACTATCACGACCTGCACATGAGCAAGTTCCCGGCCGATCTGGCGGAGCGCATGAACCGGAAGGTGTTCGACGCATTGAAACCCGGCGGTATCTATATTGTCGTGGATCACGTTGCGGACCCGAGCACGGTCAACGCTCCCAACACGGTTCACCGTATTGATCCAGCCGTCCTGCGCCGCGAGATCGAAGCAGCCGGCTTCAGGTATGACGGGGAAAGCACCGCTCTGCGCAAGCCGGCAGACGATCACACCCTGATGGTCATGAACCCCGCAATTCGCGGCAAGACCGATCAGATCATCTTCAGATTTAGAAAGCCCGGGTAAAGCACTCGCAAGAGCTATCGCGCGAACTTCTTGAACGTCGGGCGTTTCGGCTCGGCGGCGTCCGCGCCCAGTCTGCGCTTCTTGTCTTCCTCATAGTCCTGGAAGTTGCCTTCGAACCATTCGACATGGCTGTCGCCTTCGAAGGCGAGGATGTGCGTGGCGATGCGATCCAGGAACCAGCGATCGTGGCTGATGATGACGGCGCAGCCCGGGAAATCTTCCAGCGCCGCTTCCAGCGCCTGCAGGGTTTCCCCGTCGAGGCCGTTGGTCGGTTCGTCGC
>CALMWO010000013.1 GCA_937873805.1 uncultured Hyphomonadaceae bacterium | reverse complement strand
CTTTGTGCGCGATCATTGAGGTTGGCGAGCATGATCTGGTCGAGAACCTGGTTATGCACAGTCGGGTTCTTGATCGGCGTCAGCGTTTCAACGCGGCGATCGAGATTCCGCTGCATCCAGTCGGCAGATGCTATGAAAACCTTGGCTTCGTCCGACGGCAGACCGGCCCCGGCGCCAAAGCACACGATCCGCGAATGCTCCAGGAACCTGCCAACGATCGAGCGGACTTCGATATTGTCCGACAGTCCCGGGACACCCGGTCGCAGGCAGCAGATGCCGCGAACGATCAGCTGGATCTGAACACCGGCTTGGCTGGCCTTGTAGAGCGTGTCGATGATCGTCTCGTCGACGAGCGCGTTGAGCTTGGCCCAGATCTGCGCGGGGCGGCCCGCCTTGGCGTGGGCGATCTCGTCTTCAATCAGCGCGATCAAGGTCGGCTTCATCGTCAGCGGAGAGATGGCCATGGCCTCCATCTCTTTCGGCTTCGAATATCCGGTGACGTAGTTGAACAGGCGGCCCGCGTCGCGACCGATCTTCTCGTCCGCCGTGAACAGGGACAGGTCGTCATAGATGCGCGCGGTGATCGGGTGGTAGTTGCCGGTGCCGACGTGCGTGTAGGCGCGCAAGCTGCCGGCTTCGCGACGGATCACCAGCGAGACCTTGGCATGTGTCTTCAATTCAATGAAGCCGTAGACGACCTGCACGCCAGCGCGCTCCAGATCGCGCGCGAGGCGCAGGTTGGCTTCCTCGTCGAAACGCGCCTTCAGCTCGACCAGCGCGGTGACGTTCTTGCCGGCTTCGGCCGCTTCGATCAGCGCGGCCACGATCGGCGAGTTCTTGGAAGTGCGGTACAGCGTCTGCTTCACCGCAACCACTTCCGGGTCGCGTGCTGCCTGACGCAGGAACTGCGCGACGACATCGAAGGACTCATAGGGGTGGTGGACCAGAATATCCTTCACGCGGATCGCGGCAAAGATGTCGCCGTGATGTTCGCGGATACGCTCTGGGAAGCGCGATTCAAACGGCTTGAAGACAAGATCAGGGCGACCGTCGACGATCAGCTCCTTGAGCTGGCCGAGGCCCATGAGGCCATCGATTTCCACGATATCGGCCGGCTCTGCGCCGATTTCTTCGATGAAGAACGCTTTCAGATCTTCCGGCGCGCCACGGTCGATCTTGAGACGAACGATACGGCCGCGACGGCGCTGTTTCAGCAGGATCTCGAATTCGCGGACAAGATCTTCCGCTTCTTCCTCGATCTCGATGTCGCTGTCCCGGATGATACGCAGCACGCAACGCCCCTTGGACACGCAGTCCGGGAAGAGCGTTTCGAGGAAGAGCGTAATCACGTCTTCAAGCGCGATGAACCGGCGACCTTTCGGCCCGGGGAGCAGCTCGATGAAACGCTCGACGTGCGTGGGGATCGGCACCAGCGCGCGCAGCATTTCGCCGTCGCTTGACCGCTTCAGCGTGAAGCCGACAGCGAAGCCCTGGTTCGGCAGGAACGGGAACGGGTGCGACGGGTCGATCGCGAGCGGCGTTAGGACCGGGAATACACGCTCGAGGAAACGCGCGCGCAGCCATTCGCAATCGCCGTCATTCAGATCGTCTTCATCGACGACGGCGAGCCCTGCCCGCTTCATCTCGGAGCGAATTTCATTCCAGATGCGCTGCTGCTCCGCCATCAGGATGCCGGCGTCGATCGCGATGCGATCAAGCTGCTGCTGTGGCGTAAGGCCATCCTGCGAAACGCGCGTGATGCCGGTACGCGCCTGCTGCCGGAGGCCTGCGACGCGGACGGAGTAAAACTCATCGAGGTTGGTGGCGGATATCGAGATGAAGCGCAGGCGCTCGAGCAGCGGGTGGCGCTTGTTCTCGGCTTCTTCGAGGACGCGGGTGTTGAACTTCAGCCAGGAGAGCTCGCGATTGAAGAAGCGCTCAGGCGATTGGGCAAGCTGGGCCGCAATAGCGGTCACGGCTGCGGCTTCCTTGCCCTTGGGCGAGGTCTCGCGCGCGCGTTCGCTGCGATCAGCCATATCTGCGTGGTCCACTTCAGCACCCAGGCTTTGGAGCGGTCTGACGCCGATCCTGAATATGTTACGGATCTTTTTCGGCGTCTGCAGGGATTAGCCCGGATCCATGCCCAAACCGGTCAGGACCGCCCGGGCTGACCGGAGGCTTTCGGCCCTTCCCGGAGTCCGCTCGATCTGGTCGGCGACGCGGCCCACTGCTGCCCAGGACCGTTCCATGCGGTTTGCAAGGTAAACCACGGATTCATCAGGCAAAATCAAATGCCGGAGGGCGCTTTCCTCACGCAGGCGGAAGGCAAGCGTTTCGTCGTCCGGAGCCTCGATCTGAGCTACCGGCACAGCTGCCAGGCGGGACTTAAGATCGAGAGGGCGGCCGAACCAGCCGGCGGGCTGAGTCCGGCCGGACAGCAGAACAGGCGCGCCGCGGTCGCGGCAGAGGTTCAGGGCTGCGAGAAGGCAGAGGGCAGCCTCAGGATGGTCGGCATCGTCGATCGCGAGGGCGGATACCGAGAGTTTCGCGATTTCGTCGATCTCGGCTTTGGCCAGCGCCTCGCCCGTGACCAGTGCGGCGTTAGCGTCAGAGGCCCAGAAGCTGAGAAGCCGGGTCTTGCCCGCAAAGGCTTCGCCCACCAGCGCCATCTGCCCGCCGGGCCAGTGCTTCCACCGGCGCAAGGCGCCAAGGGCGGCGGCATACGGACCGCTTTCAATCAGCGGCCGCTGGTCCGGGTCGATGCGAGGGAAATCGAGAAGCAGTTGCCCGCCATCCGGATCGCGCGGGGGCCTGGATCCCGCGGGATCGGACGGCGTCATTGCGGACCGGACACTCGCAGGAGCCAGTTGCCGTCCGAGCCGCTGAGATCGACGCCTTTGGAGCGCAGGTCCGCCGCCAGCTGATCGGGACGGCCGGTGTACGCAAAGCTGACGTCGGCTCCGCCCGTCGACAGGGACTCGATGTTGAGCTGGCGAACGAGGCGCGAGGTTTCGAGGCCCTTGCGGATCTTCACCCATTCCTGAATGTCAGCGAACGACGCGACGAGTGTCAGATTATTGGTGCCTGAGCCGCGCACGATCGAAGCTGCTTTCCAGGCACGCTGCAGCTCCGCAATCGCGCCAACCTGCGCGGACTGCAGGCTCACGAACGGGCCGGCGACGCCGATATCCGGGTTCGGAATGTTGGTGCGCATGTCGACAAGGCGGACATAGTATTGTGCGCCCTGCTGATAGGCTTCGGCAATGACGCCGTGATCCGCGCGAACGCGCGTGAGGTCTTCCTGGATGTCTGACCAGGTCGGCCGGCGGTTCCAGCTTTCGATCGAGCCAACATAGGGCGTGAGAACCGTGTCATCCGACTTGCCTGCGGTCTGACCGCTCACGACCGTCGTCCATTGCGCGCCCCACTGACCGGGATCAACACCGGCGGCGGCGACAGGCACGATCATGGCGAGGGCTGCCTGACTGTCGACGTAGGGCACGCCGAGGGAGTCCAGATAGGTTCGGACTTCGGCTTCGCGATAGCTCCAGGTGACGAAGCCAGTCGCGCGGATGCCGCCGGCGACAGATGACGACTTCTCGCCCTGCGACTGCACGCTGCGGTAGGAACGGGCGACCGTGGCCGCGTCGATCGGCTGGCGGGCGGATGCGCGGTCTTCCGGCAGGGTGAGCCGTTCGATCAGGCGCTGGGCGCCGATAACGCGCGCTTCGGCGCGACCCTGGTTCGTCGCTTCAGCCGCCGAGGGGGCGATCTTGTCGATCGGCAGATCCTTCACCGAATAGACGGGGGACTGCGCGAAGGCCGTGCCGGCGAGGGCCAGCGAGGCAGCAATGACTGCGGCGAATCTTGTGATTTGTCTCATGGGGCCGGACTTTAGCCGCGCGTTCCGGCCATTGTAAGGCAGGTTGTGCATGAATGCTTGGTCACGCTGGCCCGACCTTCCCTAGCGTGTTAACTGCCGCCTTATGAGCGGATCAGACACGAACAAACCTCTCACCTATCGCGACGCGGGTGTCGATATCGACGCGGGCGAAGCGCTTGTGGATGCGATCAAGCCGATGGCGGCATCGACCCGCCGTGCGGGCGCTGACGGCGCGCTGGGCGGGTTTGGCGGGCTGTTCGACCTGAAAGCGGCGGGGTTCAAGGACCCGGTTCTCGTTTCGGGTACGGACGGAGTTGGCACCAAGCTGATGCTGGCGTTCGCGACGGGGCGTCACGAGACGATCGGCGTCGACCTGGTAGCGATGTGCGTGAACGATGTTCTGGCGCAGGGCGCAGAGCCGCTTTTCTTCCTCGATTATTTCGCGACCGGAAAGCTCGAGACCGGCACGGCGGCGAAGGTGATCTCGGGCATCGCCGAAGGCTGCCGGCAGGCCGGCTGCACGTTAGTGGGCGGCGAGACGGCCGAGATGCCGGGGATGTATTCGGCGGGGCATTACGATCTAGCGGGCTTCGTCGTCGGGGCCGTCGAGCGGACCGATGTTCTGCCGCGCGTCAACGACATGAAGGCCGGCGATGTTCTGGTTGCCCTGCCCTCGTCGGGACCGCACTCGAATGGCTACTCGCTGGTTCGTCGCATCGTCGAGCGGACCGGGTTGAAGTGGGATGACTGCTGCCCGTTCGACGAGAAGCTGACGCTTGGCGAGGCGCTGCTGGCGCCGACCAAGATCTATGTGAAATCGCTGCTGCAGCTTATCCGGCTGAAGCGCATCAAGGGGCTGGCGCACATCACGGGCGGCGGGCTGACCGAGAACGCACCGCGGATGTGCCCGGATCATCTGGTTCCGAAGATCGACTACAATGCATGGCAGCTGCCGCCGGTGTTCGACTGGCTGCAGCGGGCTGGGTCGGTTTCGGATGAAGAGATGCGGCGTACGTTCAATTGCGGTGTCGGCATGGTGATGGCGGTTGAACCGGCGGTGGTTGAGCCGCTGATGGAGCGGCTGTTCAACGAGGGCGAAGCATCGTTAGTGATTGGCGAGTTTGCGCCCCAATGAGTCTCAGCAAGTGACGCGGATGCGGCTTGGCATCATGATTTC
>CALMWO010000012.1 GCA_937873805.1 uncultured Hyphomonadaceae bacterium | reverse complement strand
TGAGCGCGAGACCGTTGGCGGCCGGGTCGCGCGGCGTGACGGCGCGCATTTCGGCGCTGATGATGGTGTTGAGCGGCACGGGCTTGCCCGCGAGAGCGGCCGCCGCGCGTGCGCGGACAGCGGGCGTCAGCACGGTGGGCTGGCGTGAAAGCAGAGCGGCGACATCGGCCGAGAGCTTGATCTCGTCATCCTCACCCGGCTTTGCCGGCGTGGATTTGGGAGCTGAAGACTGGGCGCGAGGCGTGACGGGCTTGGTGGGCGCCTTCGGGCCAGCTGGCGTTGTCGAGACCTGCGCAGCAGCTAGCGGCGCCACGGCAAGCGCGAGAACGGGAAACAGCGATGTACGCAAAAACTCCTCCCGCTTGTGACGGGAGGAGTCTGGCACAGGTTGCGATGAATGTAAGTGCGTTAGCCGACCGCGTTGTGCTGCCTTGCGACGCGGACGACGACTTCGCGGTCGGCGACCGATTCCCCGGCGGCCGCTTCGTGCGTGGCGCCAACGAGGATGACCTTCACGCCGAGATCAGCGAAGGCGTGCGAAACGGCTTCTGCCCGATCGGGGCCGGACTTCACTTCGGCGACGACCTGCCTGGCGCCGCAGGCCTTTGCTTCGGTGGCAACGCGCTCGACGAGCTGTTGCGAGAACTTGTTGAACTCGGTCGTATCCTTGTCGAAGTAGATCGACACTTCGCGCGATGAGCAGGAGGTGGGCGTCTGTGCGATGGCGCTGTCATAAACGAAACCGACGAAGCCGATCATCATGGCGCCGACGGTCATCAGGGTAAGTCGCTGCATGTTTGCCTCCCGGGTCCAAGTTCCATCCCAACGCACCCGGATCGAAACTGGTTCCGGGATCGCCCCTCAGCCCCCCGATTTGGGCGGATTGTGGCCGGGTATGGGTGATTTTGGGCCAGTTAGAGTGGGGCTTGCGCAGGAACGCTGCGGCGCCTATTCCCCCGTTATCCGCGGGCCGCGTTAGCTCAGCGGTAGAGCAGCGGTTTTGTAAACCGAAGGTCGGGGGTTCAATCCCCTCACGCGGCACCACGGCTTGCTTCGGATCATCTCCGGGCTCAGCCGGTTGATCCAGAACAACTCCCACTTTTTCAGCAGCTTGGGGCTTTGCATCCCTATCGCGCGGCTGCGCACGCGATAATGTGATCGCATACCGGGCTTGGGGACTCAGGAGGACGTCGTGGGGACGAACAGGATCTGGCGCGGGCTTTCGCTTGCGGCGGCGGGGATCATTGCAGCGTTGGCCCTTCAGGGTTGTGGCGGGCCGGCGGGCGGAAATGACGCCCAGACCGTCATCGGCAAGGATCAGGGTCCGCAGCTGGAAACACGACAGGGCAACTCCCCGCGGGCCGGCGGCTCGGGCGAATTCGAGTTCGTGCGGTATTCGATCGACGTGACGAAGGACATGCCGCGGGCCTGCCTGACCTTCTCGTCCACACTGAACCCGGGGACGGACTACCGCCCCTTCATCGACATGGGCGATGGCAAGCAGATCGCGCTGCAGACGGAAGGCGCCAATCTGTGCCTCGGCGGCCTGACGTTTGGCGATGATCGCGAAATCAAGATCCGGTCGGGTCTGCCCGCTAATGACGGGCGGACGCTGCCGTTTGAAGAGACAGTGGGCATCTCGTTCGGCGACCGGCCGGCTTATGTTGGCTTCAAGGGCGATGGCGTGATCCTGCCGCGTATCGATGCGGACGGGCTCGGGCTGGAGACGGTGAACGTCGACAAGGTGAAGGTGACGATCTCGCGGATCACGGATCGCGCGCTTGCCTTCAAGACCATCACGGCGGGCTATTCGCACAGCCAGGGCGGCTGGGGGTATATGGACTACAATTCGGAGGTCTATGACGTCGCCGAGCAGCTGTGGACCGGGGAGCTGGATACGCCGGCCTCGCCCAATACGGCCAAGACGACGGTATTCCCGATCGCGAAGGCCGTGCCGAAGCTTCAGCCGGGCGCTTACTTCGTGGAAGTCGACCAGCTGGATGCGTCTGGCGATATTCCGAACAATGCGGCGCGGGCCAAGCGCTGGCTGGTGATTACCGATCTCGCGCTGACGACGTATACCGGCAATGACGGCATGTCGGCGACGGTGCGGTCGCTGCAGTCGGCCAAGACGGTTTCCGGCGTGAAGCTGGAGCTGGTGGCGCGCAATAACGAGATCTTGGCGCGTGGCGACAGCGATGGTTCGGGCCGGGTGAATTTCGCCGGGCCGATCATGCGGGGCGAAGGCAATGTCGCGCCGCGCATGCTGATGGCGTATGCGCCGAATGGCGACTTTGCGATCCTCGATCTCGATCGCTCGCCGGTCGATCTTACCGAGCGCGATATCGGCGGGCGGACGCCTGCACAGGCGGCGGATGCATTCGTCTATACAGAGCGCGGCGTTTATCGCCCGGGTGAGCGCGTCTACATCACCTCGCTGATCCGCGATGCGGCGGCGAATTCGGCGAACAACCGGCCGGGTTCGGTCATCGTCTTTGGCCCGAACGGGCTTGAGGCGGGGCGGCTGCGGTTCAAGGACGCCAAGCAGTTCAATGGCGCGGTATCCTATCCGTTCGACATTCCGCGCACGGCTGCGCGTGGCGGATGGCGGATTTCGACGGAGATCGATGGCGTCGGCGCTGTCGGCGGCGAGAGCTTTTCTGTCGAGGATTTCGTGCCCCAGCGCATCGCGCTGGACGTGACGGCGGATGACAAGACGCCGATGCGCGCCAACGAGACGCGCCCGATCACGGCCAATGTGCGCTTCCTCTATGGAGCGCCGGGCGCTGACCTGCCGGTTGAAGGCAATGTCCGCGTCGAGTCCGATCCGAACCCGTTCCCGGATGCGAAAGGCTACACTTTCGGCCGTCACGATGAAGAGTTCCGCGAGTCGACATTCGACCTCGCGACAGCGACGACTGACAGCGCTGGCCGCGCGATCATCTCGCTTGATCCACGTGCGGCAGATAACGCGACCACGTCGCGCCCGCTGCGCCTGCGCGCCGTCGTATCAGCCATCGAGCC
>CALMWO010000011.1 GCA_937873805.1 uncultured Hyphomonadaceae bacterium | reverse complement strand
ATTCCCGATGGCTCGATGGTCATGGGCGCACCTGGCAAGATCGTGCGCGAGCTCACCGAACAGCAGATCTCCGGCATGCAGCTGGGCTCCCACCATTATGTCGAAAACTGGAAGCGCTACGCCAAAGGCCTCAAACGCATCGGCTGATTATTTTCGTCGCCTGCATCCATAACGCGCGCTCGCTCCCTCTACCCACCAGAAGATGTGTGTTGAGGAGAGTTGCATGCGTTTGCTCATCGGACTGGCGGCCTTCTGCGCCCCGATCATCTTCGTCCTCACTGCCGCGGCGCAAACGCCCGTGCCTGAAACCGTTCTGGCTGTGGTGGATCAGGTCGCAACCGTCACCATGCGCTAGGGCGTGCCGCGTATTTCTCCGCTCATCACCGGAAGCCACACCCACAACGTGTCATCCCGGAAGCGGACCATCAGGTCCGCGTTCCCGGCGAAGGCCGGGATCCAGTCTTCTTGAACAAGAACCAGCGCGAAGCGCGCAACTGGACCCCCGCCTTCGCGGGGGACACGGCGGAGAGCCATGGGAAAGTGCTCACAAACCTAACACCCCAACGCCTCAGCCAGCTCAACAAAGCTCGCCACCTGCACGTCATATGTCCCGCCCGCCGGCGATTCATAAGCAGCGCCAACGCCATATTCCGCCGGACGCCCCGCATAGGCCGTCCTGAACCCGCGCTTTGCAGCATTGTCGACATCCCACACATGGCACGCCACCATCATGATCTCGGACGGTTTCAGCATCAGCAGCTTCGGCGCGCTGTCATACAGCGCAGGCATCGGCTTGTAGGTGCGCACGAAGTCGGCCCCGAGGATCACGTCCCACGGCAGACCGGCGCGCTTCGCCATCTCGCTCACCAGCGCGATATTGCCGTTCGACAGCGCCGCCAGCGTGAAGCGCTGCTTCAGCCGCATCATCCCCGCCACGGTGTCTGGCCATGGCGGCAACCGCCGCCACGCCAGGGCGAGACGATCCTTCTCCTCGCCGCTCACGCCTGCGACGCCGAATTCCGCCAGCGCCACGTCCAGCATCTCGCGGTGCAGCTGATCCATCACGACATAGTCGCGCCTGCCGCTGCGTATCTCTTCCATCGCAGGCTGGTATTCCCGCCGCCAGCGATTGGTGAACGCCACCCAGTCGAGCTTCACCCGGCTGCCCAGCATTGCCTCGGCTTCGCGCGCAATGCCGCTGCACCAATCCACCGTCGTGCCAAACACGTCGAAGGTCAGCGCCTTGATCCCGGAAAGGTCTGTCATGCTGCAATCTTGCACGCTGCGAATTTCCGCTCCAGAGATTTAGCCGGGAGAGACACCATGAATTTCATGTCCGACACGGTCGCGCCCGCTCACCCGGCCATCCTTGATGCGATGGTCGCGGCCGCCAAGGGCGCCGCCCCCAGTTACGGCTCGGACCCGTGGACGAAATCGGCCCGCGAAGCCCTGAGCAAGACTTTCGAAACCGAGGTCGATATCTGGCTCGTCTCATCCGGCACGGCGGCGAACGCGCTGGGCCTCTCCATTCTCTGCCCGTCGCATGGCGGCGTGCTGTGCCATCAGGACGCGCACATCCAGACCGATGAACGCGGCGCTCCGGAATTCTACACCGGCGGCGGCAAGCTTATCCTGCTGCCCGGCGCACACGCCCGGATCGACCTCGCGGCCCTCAAACGCCGCCTGGATTTCAACGATCCCAATTTCGTCCACGAAACGCCGCTGCACGCTCTCTCGCTCTCCAATCTCACGGAGAGTGGCGCGGCCTACCATCCTTTCGAGATCAAGGAACGCGCAGCGCTCGCCCGCGAAGCCGGACTCGCCGTGCATCTTGATGGCGCGCGCCTCGCCAACGCACTCGTCTCCACCGGCGCGACGCCGGCTGAGATGACCTGGCGCGCCGGCGTCGACGTGCTGAGCTTTGGCGCGACCAAGAATGGCGGCGCGGGCTGCGAGGCTATCATCCTTTTCGGCGCTGCGCGCCAGCGCCTGCAGGAACTCCAGATCCGCGCCAAGCGCGCCGGCCATATGCCGCCCAAGATGCGCTTCCTCGGCGCGCAGATGGAGGCCTATCTGAAAGACGGCCTGTGGCTTGATCTTGCGCGACGCGCCAATACATCAGCCACGCTTGTCGCCGCCGCCCTGACGAAGGCGGGGGCCGAACTCACCCATCCTGTCGATGGCAACGAAGTCTTCGCTGTTCTCCCCCCGGGCGCCGCCGACCGCCTCGCCGCCGCCGGCGCCGGCTTCTATCCCTGGCCCGACGGCTCCCACCGCTTCGTCTGTTCCTGGGCAACCGAGCCCTCGGAAATCGCAGCATTAACGGCGGCTTTGGCAGGCTAACAAAGTCTGAATCGCACGCGCTTACGACTGTCGATGAAATTTCATAAACGCATCGCAGCTGTTTTCTAACCTTCCTGTGTGACGATAAGGCTCATTCCGGGATTCCGTCCGGAGCGCGGCGGGGACAGCCGTTATGGACTTGGGTAGCCTTCGGGCGATTTTTCTGGGCGAGGTCGATATTCCGGCCGCGCACCGCGACGCCATAGGCGCCGCACGGCGCACGGCGTTTCACGCGCTGGCCCCGATGGCGGCGATCCACTCCCTGCTCAACGCCGTCGTCCTGACTTTCGCGTTCTGGAACGAACCCGCCATGCCGCTGGTGTTCGTCTGGACCTACACCAGCGCAGTTCTCGTCTTCCTCCGCATGCGCGAAGCCAAACGCAGCGCTACGCTCGCTGACGGCGCAACGGAAGAACGGCGGATTGTGCGCTACACCCTGTTCAGCGGCGCGCTCTGGGGCGCGATCATCATCGCCCTGATGATATCGTCCGGGCCGCAGCA
>CALMWO010000010.1 GCA_937873805.1 uncultured Hyphomonadaceae bacterium | reverse complement strand
GTTGCCGAGTTCGTTCATACGGGCGATGCCGACATTGAAGTGGAACTTCTCGATACCCTGAGTCACGTCCCGCACCGTGCGATGGGCGAGGCGGCGCAGGTCGAGCGGTTCGCCGGCGTCAGCGGGGCCGTCATCGGCGGCGGGCGCGGCTTCGACGAGGGCCCAGAGTTTCTGGATCGAACTCCATGCGCCGCGCACGCCGCTATCTGACCATTCAAAGTCGCGTTCAGGCGGCGAGTCCGACAGGACGAACCAGCGGGCGACGTCTGCGCCATAGTCGGCGATGATCTGTATGGGATCGACGACGTTCTTCTTCGACTTCGACATCTTCTCGACGCCGCCGATTGTGACCGGCTTCATCGTCGCGATTTCGAAGAGGCCGCCATCGCGTTTCTCGATCTCTTCCGGCAGGAGCCATGTGCCGGCTTCCGACTTGTACGTCTCGTGCGTGACCATGCCCTGCGTGAACAGGCCGGCGAAGGGTTCGCCGGTGGGCAGGTCGAGCAGGCCGCAATCGCGCAGGGCGCGGGTGAAGAAGCGGGAATAGAGCAGGTGGAGAACCGCGTGCTCGACGCCGCCAATGTATTGATCGACGGGCAGCCAGTAGGCGGCCTCTTCCTTGTTGATCGGAACCTTGGCTTTCGGATCGCAGAAGCGCGCGAAGTACCAGGACGAGTCGACGAACGTATCCATCGTGTCGGTTTCGCGTTCCGCCTTGCCGCCGCATTTGGGGCAGGTGGTGTTCTTCCACGTCGGGTGGCGAACGAGCGGGTTGCCGGGCGCGGAGAAGTCCGCGTTGTCGGGCAGCAGGACGGGCAACTGATCGTCAGGCACGGGTACGGTGCCACACGCGGCGCACTTGATGACCGGAATCGGGCAGCCCCAATAGCGCTGGCGCGACACGCCCCAGTCGCGCAGGCGGTATTGCGTGGTGGCTTCACCGGAGCCCTGCGCGACCAGCTTCTTGATCGCTGCGGTGATGGCTTCCTTGGTGGTGAGACCATTCAGGAAGTCGGAGTTGTAGATGATGCCGTCGCCGGAATAGGCCTCGCCACTGACCGTGTAGGTGGCAGGATCTTCGCCGGGCGGCAGCACGACGGGCTTGAAGGGCAGGCCGTATTTTTCCGCAAACTCGATGTCGCGCTGGTCGCCGGCGGGCGAGCCGAAGATGGCGCCGGAGCCATAGGTCGAGAGCACGAAGTTGGCGGCCCAGACGGGCAGCTCCCATGACGGGTCGAACGGATGTTTCACAGTGATGCCGAGATCGATGCCGACCTTCTCGGCTTTCTCGATGTCGGCTTCGGACGTGCCCTTGGAGGCAGCGTCGGCCATGAACTTGGCGACGTCGGGGCGCAACTTCGCGATCTGCTTCGTGAGCGGATGATCGGGCGCGAGCGCGAGGAAGCTGCCGCGGAAGAGCGTGTCGGGGCGCGTGGTGAAGACTTCGATGGGATCGCTTGCGTGGTTGCGGCCGTGTTCGTCCTTGTCGCGTGACAGCGCGTCAGGCGCGTGGGCGATCTCCCACCAGATTTTTGCGCCCTGGCTTTTGCCGATCCAGTTGCCCTGCATGGTGCGGACCTTGTCCGGCCAGCGGTCGAGCGTATCGAGGGCTGCCAGCAGATCATCGCCATACCGGGTGATGCGGAAGAACCACTGTTCCAGCTCGCGCTGTTCGACGACGGCGCCGGAGCGCCAGCCGCGGCCATCGACGACCTGTTCGTTGGCCAGCACGGTGTTCTCGACCGGGTCCCAGTTCACTTTCGCGCTGCGGCGATAGACGAGATCGTTGTCGAGCATCTTGAGGAAGATGCGCTGCTGCTGTTCGTAATAGTCAGGCTCGCAGGTGGTGACTTCCTTCGACCAGTCGAAGGACAGGCCGAGAGGAGCGAACTGCTTCTTCATCTCCTCGATATTGTTCAGCGTCCACTGACGCGGCTGCGCCTTCTTCTCGATGGCGGCGTTTTCGGCGGGCAGGCCGAACGCGTCCCAGCCCATCGGGTGGAGGACGTTATAGCCATTGGCCAGCCGATAGCGCGCGACGACGTCGCCCATCGCATAGTTGCGGACATGGCCCATGTGGAGACGGCCCGACGGGTAGGGGAACATCTCGAGGATGTACGCCTTCGGCATGTCGCCGGCTTCGGCCGCTGACTTGGCGCGGAAGACGTTGGCGCGCTCCCATGCCGCGCGCCATTTCGGCTCGGTCTCTTTTGGATTGTAGCGGGTCGCCATCTAGTCGCTCGTCTGCTCGTTTGTTCGCCGGACCTGACATATCCCGGCGTCGAGCGGAAGGCGACGCCGTGACTACTCGAGGCTGCCAAGTCGCAGCTGGCGAGCCTTGGAGAGGATCGCGTTTTCGAGGGCGACGTTGGTTTCGGGGCTTACCGAAGCCGGGGTCCAGACGCCATTGGTCAGCGTTTCGCGGAACACGGCGGCAGAAACGCCATCGGCGCGCAGGCGCGTGTCGAGAATGTAGACGGTCGCCTTCATGCGCTCGTCTTTTTTCTCCGGGTTGGCGTACCAATCGGTGATGATGACGCCACCGTACGGGTCCGCAGAGGACAGGGGCAGGAAGGACAGGGTGTCGAGCGAGGCGCGCCAGAGATAGGCGTTGACGCCCAGAGCGCCGTTTTCTTCAGGGCCGAGATCGGCGCTGGAGGCGGTCGACGTGTTGGCGGTTCCCGAGCCGAAGATCGAGCAGCCGGAAACGCCAACAAGGGCGGTAGCAACGACAGCCGCAACAGCCATACGGGAAAACATCACGACTTTAACTCCGTTGCCCGGCGCGCGTCGCGCCCCCGGAAGCCCAAGCAGCCGCTTCCTTAGCTTCGAGCGTATCCCACAGGCAAGGGCCGGAAGCCGTTAGCCTAGTCTTGAGACCGCCTCATATAGATCGTGCATTGAACTGAGATTGCGGAGGAATTCTGTCATGCGGCGATCAATCACGCTGGCGGTCCTTGGGGCGGGGACAGTCCTGGGCGCGGCTTTGCCGGCATTGGCCCAGACCGCCGATGGCGAATGGCAGGCTGATTTCGAGGCCACGGCCGTTGGCGCCGCAATCGAGGATGAATCTGCTCTGGCCCCGTCTGCACCAAGTGCGCTGGGTTCGGCCACGCTGGCGGTGACGCGATCGGATACATTCGAGAACGGGCTGACGCTGGGCTGGCGGGGCGAGGTTCGGCTGGAGCGGGACGCGCCATCGCGCCCGGCTTTTGCGGGCGTTCTGGGCGCCTGTCCCGCCAGCAATGCGGCGTGTCCGCGGGTGGCGAGCGGGGCGGGCTTCGTGTCGCCGATTGCGCCCGCGACGGGGCTCGCGGCGGGTGGTTCGCTGGTGGACGAAGAGGGCTTCGCCGCTATCGAAGCAGCTTCGGTATCGCTTGCCGGACCATGGGGTGAGGGCGTGTTTGGCCTTGATTCCGGGGCTGCGGCGCGGCTCGACGCGCGTGCGCCGACGGTGTTGCGGCGCGTATCCGCATTCTCTCCAGGGCTTGATCCGACCGGGCTGGGGATCACCCGTGCGCGTAATGATGTGACGGGATCGTCGCTCAAGGCGACGTATATGAGCCCGCGCTGGCTGGGCCTGCGCGCCGGGGCGAGCTTCACGCCCGAAGCCAACCAGCGCACCGCCGATTTCGACCCGGATTTCGAGGCGGCCGGGCTGGGCAGGGCCGAGCTGGAAAATGTCTGGGAGGGGGCGGTGTCGTTCGCCCGCCAGTTTGCCGAACAGGATCTGCGGGTGCGGGCAGCCGTGACCTACAGCACAGCCGACAGCGGCAGCAGCTTTGTGTCCAGCCCGGGAATTCCCGTCTTTGGGGAATATGAGGCCTGGGGGGCAGGGCTGGAGCTGGAACACGCGGGCTGGACCGGCGGAATCCGGTGGCTTTCCAGCAACAATGCCTGGGAATCCGGGAATGGCGACTACGAGGCCTGGGAGGTTGGGCTAGTTCATCAGACCGGCGAGTGGCGTTACGGAATCGAGGGCGGCTGGGCCGAAGACCGCCTGACGGGCATTGAAGGCGCGTCCTGGCTGGTTGGGGCCAGCCGCAAGATTACTGACAATCTGGACCTCGGGCTGGCCTGGACGTCGGCAGACGCCGATCTTCCTGTGCTCTTGAGTCCCAGTGTCAGTCACACAAATGCCAGTAATGACGGGCTAGTTATTGAGCTGACTGTGCGGAATTAGAGACACTACCGGGCAAAGTATTGCCTTGTGGTCCGGACTTAATTCTCGTTAACTTTTCCGGCGCGAGTCGTGCGTAGTATCTGAGGCAGGAGGGCAGGACATGCGTATTTCCGCACATCTATTTTGTCTCGCTGCCACCCTGGCTGCCGCGCCCGCTTTTGCGCAGACGCCCGGGAAGGATAGCGGGCGCGTGTCCGCAGCTCCGCAAACGCTTGCCCAGTCGACGTCCAAACAGGCGCTGACCTCCACGCAGGCCCCGTCGCCTTCGCTCAATCTTGGCCTTGGTCTCAGCAAGGGCGGAACGGAGCGTACGCTCCTGCCGCTGGCGCCGATCCAGAAGGACGAGCTGGCCCTTACCTGGCAGCCGGCCAGCAAGTGGGGCCTGACGCTCGACCTGACCAGCCGCGCGCAGAACGAGATCTTTGCCCGTGAAGAAGTCACCGCAGGCGTCACCTATCAGGTTACGCCGCGCTTCCGCTTTGGCGGCGGCGTCACGGTGAAGGGCGACTCGCTTGCCCAGTCGCTGTCGAACCCCGGCGCGAGCTTCACCAACAAGCAGGACGGGGCCGAGGCCTCGGTCCGTATCGAGTCGGCTTTCTCCTTCTAGTCAGCCGACCAGGCTAATCGGGCTTCCAGCCAGACATCACAGCATCGATCGCCGCCCAACCGGCAGCGCCTGACATTGCGCGCGCCGCATTGCGGTCGTTGACGCCGCCGAGCGCATAGACGGGCAGGTTCGCGCCGCGAGCGATCAGGCGGAAGCGGAGCGGGCCGATGGCCTTGGCTGCGCTCGGGCTTCGGCTGGGAAAGATTGTCGAGACGATTACCGCGTCGATGCCGAGCGCTTTTGCGCGGGCGATACCGATGCGGGAATGCGCCGAGGCGGTTTTGATGAAATGGCTGGGTCGAGGCCGGACGCCGCGCAGGCGGGCTTCGGGCCAGTGAACGCCGTCAGCGCGAATACGCGCAGCGAGCGCAGGATCGGCGGACACAAGCAGGATCAGGCCGCGCTGGCGACAGGCGCGGGCGAGGGCTGCGCCGATTGTGAAACGGCTGTTCTCTCCGAAGTGGCGATAGATGACGCCCCAGCCGCGCGGCAAACGCGCAGCGATCGCGGCTGGATCGGGCGTGCGGGTCGGATCGGTCACGAACCACGCGACGGGAAGGGGCCGCCTGTTCCGCGCATGGGCGGGTTTCGCAAGAC
>CALMWO010000009.1 GCA_937873805.1 uncultured Hyphomonadaceae bacterium | reverse complement strand
TTGTTCATGGCGTGAGCTCCGTAACGCTGGCGGCGTGGCCGAAAAGGCCTGCGACGATGAGATGCGCGCCGATGAGGGCGGCGGGAATGTTCGAGCGTGCGTAGTTGCTGATCGCGAAAGGCGTGTCGATCGGCAGGACGTGGCCAAGGGCGAGAAGGGCTACGCCTTCCAGCGTCCACCAGATGGCGGTCGCTGTGACGAGGATGGCGGCGGCGGATGAGAAGTCGATGTGCGCGACGAGCAGGCCCAGGCCCACGAAAGTGGTGAGTGCGGCGGTCGCGTGCATGATGCCCGGCGATGCCTTGATGCTTTTCAGGAGCGCGCCAGCCAGCGATGGGCGCACGAGGGCGCTGGACGCGGCGACCAGATAGACGCCGATGAACAGCGCCAGACGGAGCGTGAGCGGATTCTGGACTTCTAGAAGATCTGACATCGTTTCCCGTCCCTTGCGCCGGCATGACCCGGATCAGGTTCTAAGGGTGCTCGCTCGTATCAGAGCTGATCTCAGCGGGTTTACGCCCGCGCCCCTCGGATGGCGGCAACATACGCTACGGCGGCGTTGATACAAGTGCGGCGTCGGGCGGCGGGGGCGAGGGGAAGGTTTCCTCGATGATTGCCTTGGCTTCCAGCGGGCGCTCGATGAAGCGGATGGGGAAGGCGGCGGCCTGGCTGTCTTCGTCGCGGCGCAGGACGACGAGGTCGGGACGGCTGCCGCCGGCCATGACATCTCCGATCTCGGCGGCGGGAATTTCGCTGGCGATGGCGCCGTCGGCGTTGAGGGCGATCAGGCGCGCGGTCGTGGCGGCATAATGCGCGGCGTCGGGCTGGCGGGGGCGGGCGAGCTTGAACAGCTGCGAGATCGCGAGGACGGCGATGGCGGCGGCGAAGGCGAAATAGACCGGCGCGAGCATCGCGTTCGGATTGATCATCGGCGTGGGGGCGATCGCGCCCATGAAGACGACGGCGAGCAAGGCGGCGACGATGGCGGAGGGGATAAAGATCGCGATGGCGATGCCGCGTTGGCGGAGCCTATCGGCCGCGACCAGTTTCGCGGACACAGAGGCGCTCCAGACGATGCGTTCGCCCGCAGCCAGATGTGGCGCCCAGATATCCTGCGGGCTGCTCACTTCGTGCGGTCTTCGATCGGCTGGTCGATCTTCAATGTGCGCTTGATCTTTTCCGCAAGTTCGAGGGGCTGTTCAGCGCTGAACAGGATGAAGGGCGGGTAGGCGCGTATCTTGCGCGTCGAGTTGTTGAGCCGAATATGGCCGCGCGCCTTCGTGCCGGTCACGATGATGGGGTGCGGGTCGAGATGCTCGCCCTCGGCGCGGCCTTCTCCGCCGTGATGGACGGCCCAGCTGGTTTCTGGGCGCAGCTCGTCGACCGAGACGACGCGTTTTGTCGTGAGCATCGCGACCTGCCGCGAGGGCGTGTTGGAACTTTGCCATACGAACAGGGCGACGCGCGCCGCCAGAATGGCGACCAGCGCCCATGCGACCCAGCTATTCGCCTGGTTCGGGCCGGTCAGCATCCACACGATGACCACGCCGACCGCGATCGCGAGCAGGACGAAGCGAAGGAGCAGCGCACGATTGAAAACAGTGAAGGCGCGGCCGCTGCCGCGGCCTTGCCACAGCACGTGCTCGTCCTTCTGCAGTTGGCCACGCAGGCCGACAAGCAGCTTTTCCATCGGCACGGCGCCGGGCGGCGGAGGGGTTTCGGGCGTTACGGTCACGGACGCCAAACTAGTTTGCCGGCGAAGGTATTTCAATCGGAGCTTTCGCAGACACGCGAGTGGCGCCACGGTCGCTTTGCGAACGCAGGAATTCGGAAGGAACCAGCCATGTGGCCGACTGATCGTCTGCAGAAACTGTTCGACATCGAGCATCCTGTGCTTCAGGCGCCGATGGCGGGGGCATCCACGCCGGCCATGGCGATTGCCGTTTCCAATGCTGGAGGGTTGGGGGCGCTGGGATGCGCGATGATGACCGGGGAGCAGCTACGCGGGGCGGCTGCGGAAGTGGCGGCGGGAGCGAACCGGGCCGTGAACTTCAATTTCTTCGTGCATCAGGAGCCGGATCTGGCGCGCCATGATTCGGGCCCGATGCGGGCTGCGCTGGCGCCCTATTATGCCGAGTTCGGGCTGGGTGAGGTTGCAGCGCCGAAGGCGGGCACGCCGACTTTCGGCGACGAGATTCTGGACGTGCTGCTGGCATGTGGGCCGAAGGTCGTGAGTTTTCATTTTGGGCTGCCGTCGGCGCATGCGGTCGATGCGCTGAAGCGGGCGGGTGTGAAGCTGATCGGCAACGCCACGCATGTTGCCGAGGCGAGGGCGCTGGAGGCGGGCGGCATGGACGCGATCATTGCCCAAGGCGCCGAGGCGGGTGGACATCGTGGGGCGTTCATCGGCGCGCCGCATGAGAATGACATGGGGACGATGGCGCTTGTGCCGCTGGTGGTGGACGCGGTGAGCGTTCCCGTCATTGCGGCGGGCGGGATTTTTGACGGGCGGGGCGTGGCGGCGGCGATGATGCTGGGCGCTTCGGGCGCGCAGATCGGCTCTGCCTTCCTGCGCGCGCCGGAAAGCAGCGCGCATGCGCTGCACAAGCAGGCGCTGGCCGAGACGCCCGACAATACGACGAAGCTGACGCGCGTATTCACAGGCCGGCCTGCACGCTCACTACGCAACCGGCTGGTGCGGGAGCTTTCGGCGAACGAGGGCGATGCAGCGCCGTTTCCCATGCAGCGCGCGGTGAGTGCGCCGCTGGCCAAGGCGGCGGGCGATCGTGGGTCTGCCGACTTCATGCCGCTGTGGAGCGGGCAGGCGGGGTCACGCGCAGAGGCGGCGCCTGCGGCGGAGATATTCCAGCGCATCTGCAAGGAAGCGCTGACACTGCTGCGGTGATGGCTACGGGTTCGCGGCCTTGCGGAAAGCGATATGCGCAGGGGGCGTCAGTTTTCTTCGGCTGGGCAGTTGGCCCAGTGGGCGGCGATGGCGTCGTTCCAGATTTTCTCGCCATCCGCGCCTTCGGCTGCGGCGGTGAGCTTCAGCAGGAAGTTGTCATAGCCGGAATGATTGGGGCGGCCGAAGCGGGCTTCGATGACGTGGCCGAATTTTGAGTCGGTGATGAGTTCGCCGCCGCGATCGCCAATGTTGGGATCGGTGAAGGCGGGGCCGGAAACCTGGAAGTGGTGACGGGCGCCGCTGTCTGACGTGTAGAGGAATTTCGCGTTGGCGGCGCCGAGAATGCGGATGATCGGCGGCGGGCCATCGGGCCAGGCCATGGCCAGGCCGAAGGTGAAGCTTTTGGGTTCGCGTGGGCCGAGCAGGGCGAACTCGGCGAGATCGAAATCATACATCCGCCATGGGGCGGGCGGGGCGTCGGGTGTTTCGGCGGGTTCGGATGCGGGGTCGCCGAGGCGGACGATCAGCTTGCGCGCTGGATCAAGCGTGAGGAAGGCCTGCGGGAGTTGCGTGGCGTCTCGTTGCAGGCGTCCGCCGACGAGCGCGGTGGTTTCGTTCGTCGATGGATCGACGATGGCGGTGACATAGGCGGCGTCCGTGCAGGGCGCGACCATTTTTGCGACGTGGATCGCGTTCGGCGCGGGGATGTGGACGAGGATGTGCTCGGGCTTTGCGCCGTTCTGGTTGGAGCGGATGTAGCTGAGCGTTGTGCCGACGGCGTGGACGGGCGGCGGGCCGGATGGCTGAGCGGCGGCGATCCGGTCTGATGGCAGCAGTGGCAGGGCGAAGCTGAACGCCGCCATCACGAGTAGGCAGGCAAGCGCCGCTATCAGGCGGGTTCGAAGCTCTGCCTGAAGCTTCTTTTCCTGCGGGTCGGCGGCGGGCGGGGTCCAGAAGGCAGTTGCGAATATGTTGGTGTAGACGAGACGTGGCTTGGGCAGATCCGGCCTGCGCAGACGTTCGATGCGATAGGACAGGCGGATCGCGAGAATCCAGAAAGCCAGCGTGGCGAGGGCTAACAGGCCGAGACCGATGGAGAGCGCAGTGACCATGCGCGATTTGGACCGGTTGGCGGGTTGGCGTCTAGAGGGCGGTTAGAGCGTGACGGCGGCTATAGCTCTTTCGGCGGCGCGTGCGCGTCGATCTGGATCCAGGTCTGTTCGGAGAAGGCGAGGAGGGCGCCGGATTCGGTGAAGAGGGCGGAGCCGGCGAAATGCTTGCGGCGGTCCTGACCCTTTGACCACGCGACAGCGATGATGGCAGCGTCGGTCGTTGGGCGGTCGATGATCTTTGCGGTCATACGGCCAAGGAGGATGGGCTCCTTGTCGATGGCGAAGGCGCCGGGACAGTCGAGCGCGGCCCACAGAAATTCGGGTGCGATGCGGCCACTGTCGTCTGCGAGATCGGGCGTTGGCTGCCAGGGCGCAGCGACGATGGGGAAGGCATTCGGGTTGTCGAGGCCCGATGGCTCCTTGAGCCAATCGGCGAAGATGCGGAGGCCGTCGCCTTCGGCGCGGGCGGGGCCGCAGACGAAGCAGTGCGGGAGGACATGGTCCTCGAAATTAGGAAAGGTAGCCGCAGCGACGATGGCGGCTTCAAGACCTGGCGACTTCACATTCGGCGTTTCCAGCCAGGTGGGGCGCAGCGACATGATGAGGATGCGGGTGGCGGCATCGTCCGTCATGATGTCGAGGCCGGTAGCTGTCGCGTGCGCGCGCAGCGTTACGTCGAGCGGAATGGGCGCGCGCAGCGTTGCTTCGATGGCGTCGGCGTGGGGTAGCAGGTGCGCGGCGAGGCCGGCAGAATAGCCGCCATTGCCCGAGTCGTGCGGGCCGTTGAAGCGCTTTTGTATGCGGATGGTATCGGTCATGTGAGAGAGTCTAGCCGGTCGCGGCCCGGTATGGCCAGCGCCGCCGTGCGCGTTGCCGCAAGGGCCGGCCGGCCCCTAGTTCTGATCGTGGTGGTGACCGTTGCCGTCCTGATGGTATTTGTCGTCACTGACCGAACAATGGTGGTGGCCTTCACGGTCGTAATATTTGTGAAGGCCGAAGGCGCAGTCGCCATCGAGATATTCGAGATCGCTGTAGAGCGAGAGAGCCGTGCCGAAGAGAGCCAGCTCGTCTGTCGTGCAGCCGCCGAGCGCGGGGGCGGCGAGCAAGGCGCCGAGCGCGAGTTTCAGTTTCATGGCGAGCCCCCTGTCGATCCCGCGATCCAGCCATTGCACCATGAAGGATCAGTGAGGGGAAGGCGAGCGCTCTCGCCGCGCAGGCTATTTTTCGATCGCGAGACCGGCTTCGCGCCAGGCTTTCATGCCGCCGTCGAGTGCGGTGGCGTGGGCAAAGCCGAGCGAGCGCAGCGTGGCGGCGGCCAGGGTCGAAATCTTGCCGAACTCGCAGACGGCGACGATGCGGATGGTGGGGTCGGGGAAGGCCTCATTGACGCGAAGCTCCAGCTGACCGCGTGAGAGGAACAGCGCGCCGGGCAGATGGCCGGCGTCGAACTGCTCGCGCTCGCGCACGTCGAGGACGATGAGATCGTTCTGGCGCGCGGCGAGACGGGACGAAAGCTCGGTCATGGACATGAAGGGCGTTGAGGCCGTGGCTTCGGCAAGAAGCTGGGCGACCGATTTCTTGCCGCTCATGTTGACGCGCAATGCTTCGGTGAGGTGCGTGGGCGCCTGCATGTTCAAGGTGCGCATCATCTCAACGAAGTCGGCGCGTTCCGTTTTCTGGAGGCGAGGGTTCGAGCGGATCTCCTCGCCAATCGTGGAGCCGATGCGGCCCTTGTATTCGTGGGCGGGGTGGATCTGGGTTGCTGGATCGAGCTTCAGCAGCTTGTTGAAGAGGCTGTCGTAGAGCTGGTCTGGATTGCCGGTGGGCAGGTCTGTGCGGCCTGTGCCGCCGATCAGCAACGTGTCGCCAGTGAAGGCATGATCCTGAACGAGCAGGCAGGTGGAATCTGCGGTGTGGCCGGGCGTGGCGATCGCCTGCACGCGCAGGTCGCCGACGATGAGCAGATCGCCATCGTTGAGGCGCAGGTCGACAAACGGGGCCGCGGAAAGATGGCTCATCACCACCTGCGCGCCGAGTGCCTTGCCGATCTCGCGAGCGGCGGAGAAATGGTCGGCATGGGTGTGGGTGTCGATGGCGTAGCGGATCGCGAGGCCGTGTTTCGACGCGATGCCGCGATAGCGTTCGATCGCGCTGATCTCGGGGTCTATGACGGCCGCCACGCTGGTTTTCGAACAGCCGAGGAGATAAGAGCGGCAGCCGCCGACTTCGATTGTTTCAAGGATCATCTTGGCAGTCCTCCCAACGCTGAGCGTTCTAGCGGGGAGCTGCGGGCGACGCTAGTCGTTCAGCATCGCATCGAGCTTCAGCACCGTGTTCCAGTTGCGGGCCGTGCCGGTGCAGAGCTTTTTGGGGAGGATCAGTTTGGACTCGCCGATCGACGGGCCATAGCCGATGTAAATCTCACGGCCGACGAGCTTGAGTTCTTCGCCCTTGTCGTATTTCTCGCGAAAGGTCTTGAGCCATGTGTCGATGGCTTTGGTGTCTGGCTTGTCTTTGCAGACCAAACAGACGAGGTGGGCGGGATCTTCCTTGGCTTTCTTCGGGAGCGGGTTGGCTTTGATGATGGCGGCCCATTCGGCGGGGTCGCGGACCATGACTTCGGAGAAGAGGCCGAAGGTCTTTTCGATGGCGGCTTCCAGCGTGGCTTCGAGTTTGGCGTTGCTGGTCTTCTTCGTATCGAAAACCAGATTGCCGCTGGCGATGAGTGTGCGGACGTTCTCGTAGCCAAGCCCTTCTGCCATTTCGCGCAGTTCTTTCATCGTGACCTTGCGGTCGCCGACATTCACGGCGCGGAGGAGGGCGACGTATCTCATGCAAGCGTCTTGCGCATTTCGGAGAGATGGAAGTCGCGTGTGGTTTCACCGGATGTCTCGGTGAAAGGGAACGGGATCGTCGCGCCGGTCAGGTGGTAGCCGCGACGCTCGTACCAGGCGATGAGGGCGGTGCGGACGTTGATGACGGTCATAACCATCTGGTTGGCGGACCATCGTTCCTGCACGCGGCGTTCGGCCTCCGCGATCACCAGCTTGCCGAGCCCTGAACCGTGCGTGTCGGGGTCGATGGCGAACATACCGAAATAAGCGGCGTTGACGCTGTGGTTCTTTTCCGGGCTGAGGCCCTGCAGGAGGCAGCAGCCGGCAAGCTTCCCATCGACTTCGGCGAGCAGAAAGCAGCTGTCGGTGCGCGCGATGATGTCGTCGACTTCCGCATTGCTGGTGCGGGGGCCGGTGAGGAGGTGGGCTTCGGATGTCCATGCGCCGGCCGCCTGGGGGCCGCGATAGGCTTGCTCGATCAGGGCGACAAGCGCGTGCGTGTCGGCGTGGGTGGCATAGCGGAAGACAGGTTCGGTCATGGGAAGGCTCCGATCCTGCCTAATCCATGGCGGCGGACAGAGGTCAAGCGAGGTTTTGTGATTGGCGCGGCGCGGGTGGGACGGGCTTAATCCCATCTTCGATGCGACAGGAGGCCGTTATGCGGATGATCGCGATTGCCGGGCTGATGCTGTGTGTAGCGCCGGGGGCGCTGGCGCAGCAGCCCTTGCCGCCGGAGCCGATGTTTTGTGATCCGGCAAGCTATCCCTATGACGCTGTAGCGGCCGCGCCTTATTCGCATCGGGTGCTGTTCGAGGATGAGCATGTGCGCATCCTCGAGATCAACCTGCCGGCGCTGGCGACGGAGCCGATCCATATCCACGCGCTGCCGAGCGTGATCATGGGCGAAACGGGCGGCGATGGCGGCGGCAAGTTTCGCTACACACAATATCGGATGGAGGGCGGCAAGTTTGTCGAGGTCTCCTACAATGATGTGGAGCCTTCGGGCGGATATCGCGCCGTATGGTCTGGCCCCGAGGGACCGCACGCCATCACCAATATCGGGCAGGTCGGCGTGAAGTTCACCCGTGTCGAGATCAAGCCTGAGAGTTGCGCGAAGTAATCAGGGCGAGGCGACGAATTTCTCGCCGGTGCCGGGCAGGTAGACGGGGCCGAGCGGGCCGGTGGCGCCCCTGAGGAATGTCACCTTCGTTTCAATTGTCAGCGATTGCCGGACGGCGAGCGCGGCTTGCAGCGCGGCGTAGTCTGGTCCGTCGCCACCCATGGCGGCGGCGTCGCGCGTGGCGGCCCAGTGTTCGACGCTGGCGTAGCGCGTGGTGAGATAGACTTCGTCGTAATCAGGCGAAGCTTCCTTGCCGTCGGGCGGGGGAATGACCTGCCACATACCGACGATGCGTGCGCCGATCTTCTCGAAGAAGGGCCAGATGCCGGTTTCGGACGCTTCGAGGAATTGCGGGAATGTGCCCTTCCTGATTTTCCAGTAGCGGATGGTGACGATTTCCTCGCCGGGCTGGGCCGCCAGGTTGCGAACGGGGCCGCGCGACGCGGCGGCGTCGCGGTTCATCTGGATCGGATTGTTGTTGGTCGGCAGGTCCGATGTGACGACCGACGGCTGCACGGTGGTGCAAGCGGCGAGCACGAAGCAGGCGAAGAGAAGGGCGAAGCGCATCGATACTCCTGCGGCAGGCGAACGTCGAATCGGCGTCGGTGCTTCCTGTGCAATCACACGCGCACTTTGTATTTCAAATAAACGAGATTCTGCCCCGGGTCACTTGCACCTCGCACCGTGACGTGGTCGCCTGAGAGCGGGTAATGGGGACTAAAAACATGACACACAGAACGCCTGAGTTTTCACTTGCGTTGACGCACGTCTTCAAAGGCGTTGCTCGCTTCACCAAGGCTAAGGCTGAATCCAATCATTCCGGGGCGGACGACAGCCGGCGCAGAACCCAGATTTTGCAGAAGCTTCATCAGGATTATGCGGCTGAAAGAGCGGAGCTCGATGGGGAATATGCCTATCGCCAGACATTGCCGCCGGATGGCTGGATCAATGACCGGCTCACGACAATGGGCGAGCGGTGGCGCGTTCAGAATGTCGACGGCTTCCGTTGCGAAATCTATGACGCGATGTCGTAACGCAACGATGGGCGGGATTGCCCGCTCAATCGTCTGAAGCTGTAGACTGATTGGCCCACAGATCCCGGAACGCGCGGCGCGGGTCGGCGACGACATTGCTGGGGCTGCCGAACACCATCGTGTTGCGTGTCTTCTGGTCATAAGGGGACCAGGCGGGTGTGCGTGCGTTGTTGGGGGTGCCGGTGGCGGCGAGCGACACCCAGGCGCCGGCCAGCTGGTCTGCGAGGCGGACATATTCGGCGTCAGGTCCGAGCAGAGGGAAGCGCAGATCGTGCATTGAGGGTGAGACGTCGATGCCGTGCGTTGCGCCATAGCGGTCGCCATAGGCCGGCGACGGCGTCGTCCACAGGTAGGTCCAGACCGGCGCGCCGCCTTGTGCTGCCTTGCGCTCCGCCATGGCGAAAGCGTTCTGACGGAAGGTGCGGTCGGTGATGATGCGGGCGTTGATGATGAAGGGCGAGGCGCGCGAGTCTTCATCGCGATACATCTGGACGACCTTGTCGGCGCGATCGCCGACCAGAGGCGTGAGCATCTTCTTCACATCATCCCACGTCATGTCGAAGCGCGTTTCGCGATAGGAACGCTCGTCGAGCACGGTTGAGACGACCAGCGGAATGTCTTTCGACATATCGGGCGCGCCGGGTGAATAGGGATGGACGGGGATGGATGCGCCGATGACGGGCGCGAAGGAGCGTGGGGCTTCGCCGCGTGAACGCTCGACGGCTTCAACATCGGCCTGCGCGGAGAGCAGGGCGGTGAAGGGCATGTCCTGCAGCTTGCGGATGTCTTTGCGTGTGACACCGAGTTTTGCGAGCAGCTGGTCTGACGGTTTCACAGCGTCGGCGCGGGTCATGGCGGTGAGGCGTGAGCCGCTCATGACGCCGGCGCTCTGATAGAGGCCCTTGGCGCCAGGCATGGCGAGGAGGTGGCTGACCTTTGCGCCGCCACCCGACTGGCCGAAGATCAGCACGCGCGATGGGTCGCCACCGAACGCGGAGATGTTGGTCTTTACCCATTTGAGGCAGGCGACGAGATCCTGCATGCCGGCGGCGCCGGAATCCGCGAAGGCGCCATCGTCGCCAAGCCAGAGATAGCCGAGCGAGCTGAGGCGGTGGTTCACGGTGATGACGACACAGTCGCCGAAGCGCGCCAGCATTTCGCCGTCGCTGCCGGGCGAGTTGCTGGAGCCGCCATAGAAGCCGCCGCCATGGAAGCGGATCAGCACAGGGCGTTTCGAGCTGGCTTTGGCTTCTGGCGTCCAGAGGTTCATGACGAGGCAGTCTTCGCCCATGCCGCCCGGCTGGAGATCGTTGAGGATCAGGTCGGCATAGGCGCGGCGGCGGTCAGCGGGGATCTGCGGCGCGATATTGCCGTAGTCGAAATGATCGCGGATGCCGGTCCATTTCTTGACGGGTTGCGGCGGCATGAAGCGGTTGCGGCCGCTTGTGTCGGCGCCGTAGCGCAATCCCTTGAAGACAGAGATGCCGCCGGAGACGATGCCGCGCACCTTGCCGTCGGCTGTCTTCACGACGGGAAAGAGGCTGGCCTCGTCGGCGCTGGCCGTCATGAGGGAAGCGGAGGCGAGCAGGGCGCCTGCGCCCACGAGTATGCCACGGCGATCGATCATTGCGTGTTTCCCCCGGTTTGCAGTCCATTCGGACTTTGTTTTGTATTTTCTAGCCGCCCCTTGGCGGGTTTTCCACCTGAAACAGCAAGCGAAAGCAGGTTGATTCTGCCGATTTTCCTGCTGAAATCCGGATGCATCTGCATCAACGCGACCTTAATTGCGCGCCCTTAGACTTCAGCTCCCTGCACTCCGGCCCGGCTCCGTCACATGAACCTGCTCGACGGCATCAAGAGCGACTGGACCTACATCACCGGTTTTCGCCGCATCATCGGCGCGATCGGGAAGTTCGACCCCGAGGCGGAATACACGGTTGCGGATGCGATCGAGGATGCGGTCGACGATCATGACGATCGGCTCTTCATCTCGTTCGAGGGGCAGGAGATCAGCTATGCCGAGTTCGACAAGCGGGCGAACCAGTTTGCGCATTGGGGCCAGGCCGCAGGGCTGAGGAAGGGCGATTGCATCGCGCTCTTCATGGAGAACCGGCCGGACTACATTGCCTTCTGGGCGGGGATGTCGAAGATCGCGGTGAAGGTTGCGCTGATCAACTACAACCTTACCGGCACGGGCCTGGCGCATTGCGTGAAGATCACCAATGCGCGGGCGATCGTGATGAACCCCGAGCTTGCGCCGCAGTTCGAAACTGCGCGTGCGCAGACGCCGCTGGAGCTTGGCGCGTTCGTGCTGGGCGGACCGGTTGCGAGCATGACGCAGATCGATGCCGACGTCGACAAGGCGTGGACCGAGCGCCCGAACAAGTCGGTGCGGGCGGGCGTGAAGGGCGGGGAGGTTGCGCTTTACATCTATACGTCGGGCACGACGGGGCTGCCGAAGGCGGCGAAGATTTCGCATGTGCGCGCGCGTGGGTTGATGCGCGTGTTCAAGGACGCGACCGAAGCTCATGCCAATGACCGCATCCTGCTGACGCTGCCGCTCTATCACGCGACGGGTGGCATGTGTGGCGTGGGTACGGCGCTGAATGCGGGCGCGTGCGTGATCCTGCGGCGGAAATTTTCGGCGTCGCACTTCTGGCAGGAAGCGATCGACAACAAGGCGACGATGCTCGTCTATATCGGCGAGCTGGGCCGCTATCTGATGAACCAGCCGGCGAGCGCGCTGGAGAAGAAGCACGGCATCAAGAAGGGTTTCGGGAACGGATTGCGCGCCGATGTGTGGGCGCAGTTCGTGGAGCGTACCGGCATCAGCCAGTTGGTCGAGTTCTATGGCTCGACCGAGGGCAATGTGAACTTCTTCAATCTCGACGGAAAGATCGGTGCGGTTGGACGCATTCCGAGATTGCTCCGCTCGAAGCTACCGGCGCGCATCCTGAAGTTCGATGTCGAGACGGAAGAACCTGTGCGCGGGCCGGACGGGCTGTGTATTGAAGCAGCGCCGGATGAGCCGGGCGAGGCCGTTGGGCCGATCACGCATGAGCCGCGGCAGCGTTTCGATGGCTACAATGACGAGGCGCAGTCGAAGAAGAAGCTGCTGCGCGACGTATTCGTGAAGGGCGATCTGTGGTTCCGCACGGGCGACCTGATGAAGATGGACGCGGACGGGTACGTCTATTTCGTCGATCGCGTGGGCGATACGTTCCGCTGGAAAGGCGAGAACGTTTCAACGAGCGAGGTCGAGATTGCAGCGTCGTCTATGCCGGGCGTGAAGCACGCCATCGTCTATGGTGTTGCGGTGCCGGGGCATGACGGGCGGGCAGGCATGGCGGCGCTGACGCCGCGCGAAGGAATTGACCTCGCGGGCCTGTATACGCATCTTGCGGCCCAGCTGCCTGCTTATGCGCGGCCGATTTTCCTCCGGTTGCAGGGCGAGGTGGAGACCACAGGTACGCTGAAGTACCGCAAGGTTGATCTCGTCACCGAAGGGTTCGATCCATCGAAGACCAGCGATCCGCTGTTCGTGATGGATGCGGACAAGGGCGCTTATGTGCCGATCGATGTGCCGATGTTCGCGAAGCTGATGAGCGGCGCTCACCGCTTCTAGCTCAGCCTTTCTTGGGCGTGACGTTCTGCGCGGTTCGTCCGAGGCTTCGAGTGCGGATGTCATCCGGGCTCGCGCCAGGCGCAACGTCGTGCGCGAGGGCGTCACTTGCTCCGAAAGAACATGCTCCGCAGGAGGCATTGAGCCGCTGCGGAGCATGTCTTTGTGGGCGGCGCCGTCAGCTCCACAGGTCGCCGAGGGTGAGCTGTTCGATGAACGTGTCGCCGATCGGATGGCTGTAGTTGGTGCTGTTTGCCCAATCGTCCAGCCGGGAGCTGAGCGACTGCAGGGAAGGTCCGGTGCGCACGCCAACCAGGTCGAGACGGCGAACCAGCTCGCGGAGCTGGCCGTCCTCGAGGTCGACGTTGTGTGGCGCCTTCGCCTCGGAGAGCCGCCAGCCAGCGGCGTCCCAGTTGAGGGCGATGGCCGCAGCCGGATCGACACGCCAGGCGTAGACCGCCATGCGGCCATCCGCGATGCGCACCGCGTGATCCGCAAGGCAGTTCTGGAACTCAAGCGCGAGAGATTCCAGCTGCTTGCGGCTCGTGACACGTACGAACGGAGCGGCCAGCGCCGGCGCCGGATCCGCAGTGCGGAAGGCGTCTGGCGTCAGGTCTTCCTGTGCGCGCACGAACAGCGCCCGTGTGTCGCCCCCGGAGCTCCAGCGGCGAGCGATGCGGCCCGCCGCATCCGGTTGGCGCATACGCACGGCGACGTGGAATGCGCGCGAG
>CALMWO010000008.1 GCA_937873805.1 uncultured Hyphomonadaceae bacterium | reverse complement strand
CGCAAGCACGCCCATCGGCAGCGCGAGGAAGCCGAAGCGATCCTCGACACGTATCTGTTGACGCTGGGCGAAATGTAGCGCGACACGGGCGTTCTCGCCGCCGCCTGTTCGCCGCTCGCCAATCGCGTTAAGCTTCGGCCATGCCCAAGCGCGAAGTCGACAAGCGCAAAACCTCCAAGGCGCTTCGCAAGCTGCGCCGCGTGGCCGAGCGCGCGACGGAAGAGGGCGCGCCTGCTCTCACCACCTGGGAAAAAGACTTCGTCGAAGGCGTCACGACGCGCCTTGAAAAATACGGGTCTGCCTTCCGCGATCCCGGTAAAGGCCGCCTTGAAGAAGCCCTGTCTGCGCGCCAGTCCCAGATCACCCGCGTGATCGAGAAGAAAACGCGGAAGCCCAAGACTTCCACCTCGCCCACCGCCGATGTCGACAAGAAAGCCGACGCCCCGCGCTCCACCTTCCAGCGCCGCAGCCCGATGAATGCCAAGGCAGGCGCCAAGTCGAAGACTGGCTGGAAACCCCGCGTCCGCGACATCAACGACGATATGGAAACGCCGGCATCGCCGGAGCCTGTCCCCGCGCCGGTCACCACTCCGGCAGAAAAACGCGCCGCCCTGAAACTCATCCCCGGCGGCAAGTCGCGCTAAACGGGCTTTGCATTTCTGCCGTCTCTCCGGCAAATCGGATTCATGACCCACTTCCTTCCCATCACACGCGTCGCCGAACACAGCTACACGCTGCGCGTCACGGAGGAGCTTTGCGTCGGTCCTCTCGGACACGTCTTCCTTTTCGGGGGAGCGGGGCTCGGCGCGGCGGTCAGCGCGCTTGAACAATCCTTCGGCCGCGGTCTCGTCTGGGCGACGGCGCAGTATGTCTCGTTCGCCCGCCTCGACAGCACCGTCCAGCTCGACGTCTCGGTCGCCCAGGCAGGACGTTCAGTTACGCAGGCGACGGTAACGGGCCGCATTGGCGACAACGTCATCTTCAACGTCATGGCCGCGCTCGGCGAACGCGATGGCTATCCCGACCAGCACTGGCGCGACATGCCGGATATGCCGTCGCCCGATGTCTGCGAGGAACAGCAGCAACGCCCGACCCAAGACCCGAAGTCACGCCTGCGCCAGGGTCTCGACGTGCGCCTGATCCCCGATGCTTCGCGCGAGGAGCAAGCGATGCGTACAGGCCGCTCGCAACTCTGGATCCGCCCGAAGCAATCCGCCCCGATTGACAGCGCCATGCTCGCCGTCTTCGCGGACTTCGTGCCCGGCGCCATCGGTGGCGCGCTCGGCCGTGGCGGCGGCGGCAACAGCCTCGACAACAACCTTCGCATCCGCAAGATCGTGCCTACGGATTGGGTGCTATGCGATGTGCAGGCCCAGGCCGCCGCGCGGGGGTTCGGCCATGGTCACATGCGCCTCTATGCTGAAGACGGTACGCTCATGGCCACCGCCAGCCAGTCCATCATCTTGCGAACCTATACAGACCCCGCAGCCAAAGGCGGCTGACGGGCTGAAACACCCACCTTGCTTGTTGCGGTAGGGCGCGAGAACATGGCGCTACTGGGATGGTGTTCGCGGGACCTGTGGTCATGTTGAAGGGGCTGGCGCCCACATTGGCGCTCTTTGGGTCAGCGCTTCTGGGATTGCTCGCTGCGCCGGGCGCGCTCGCGCAGCAGGGCGGTGACCCGCTCCGCGGCCAGTTCGGCGCGATCGAGATGGCGCTGAGCCCAACCGAAGCCGCCGACGATGTCAGCCGCATGGCCGATGCGCTGTCAAAACTCCCGCCACAGCGCCCCGGCGTCGTCGACACCTACATCCTCTCTGCGTCGTTCTGGAACGATCCCGTCTTTGAGCGTGAAGCCAGCGAAGCCGCCGGCATTCTTGCCCGCCGCTATGATGCAACAGACCGCACGGTCATTCTGTCCGCCGGCAAAGGCCCCGGCATCGTCCGCGCCTATCCGTCGTCAGCGCCGAACAACTTCAACGCCGCGCTGGGCCGCATCGGCAAGATCATCGATCCGAAGGAAGACCTCGTCATCGTCTTCATGACGTCGCATGGCGCCCAGGATGGGTCTGTCGCCATTCAGGAACGCGGCCGCATGGGCGGCGCCCTGCGCCCCATCCACCTGCGCAATTCGCTGCAGGCCGCCGGCATCAATACGAAGCTCGTCATCGTCTCCGCCTGCTTCTCGGGCCACTTCATCCTGCCGTTCTCTGACGCCAACACGGCCGTGCTCACCGCCGCCGCGGCTGACAAGACATCTTTCGGCTGCGAGCCCAGCCGCGACTGGACGTTCTTTGGCGACGCCCTGTTCAACCACGCGCTACGCAGCGGCGGCAGTCTGATGTCCGCCTACAGCGAGGCGCTGACCCTGATCACCAAATGGGAAACCGACGTTCACACGACATGGCAGGCGTATCCGCCTGCGCAACGCCAGCGTGAGCCCGAGCCCGAGCCCTCGAACCCGCAAAGCAATGTCGGCGAAAACGCCGCCCTCACGATCGCGAAAGCCGAAGCCTACGGCAATGCGATCGCATGCGCCGGCCACCTCTCCTTTGCGCTCGACCGCGCCAAGACAGGCCGCCCGCTGAAAGGCCTCGCTGATGCAGGCGCGATCACCAGCGCGCTAACCGCCGCACAGGGCAGGGCCAACACCGAAGGCTCACCCCGCGGCCGCTCCCAGCAGGACACGGCGAAGGCCGTCGCCGTGATCGCCACATCCATTCTCCAGGTCTCCGCCACCCAGACCACCGAAGTCACCACCCACGCCACAAAATGCATGGCGCCGTAGGCGAGGTGGGGGATGGAGCCATCCCCAATTTGTAGGGCGGCCAGAAATCTTCGCGGCTGATTTCAATCAGCTAGCGCGAAAAGATGGGGGACGGCGCTCCGTAGAATCTACGTCCCCGTGGCCCGGCGTATTATGCTCGGCATGACACGGCACAAACACACGCACACTGGGCTGGTAACCCCCTCGCTTCCTCAGCTTTTGCTGACAGCGATGCTGCACCTGTTTGCGATGCTCGTGTCCAGCGTCGCCTCAACTCTCCAGATGACCCGCCGCCGTCTTGCCGCTGAATGCCACAGCGATGTGACGCCTGCGGATCTGCCCCGAGAGACGACCGA
>CALMWO010000007.1 GCA_937873805.1 uncultured Hyphomonadaceae bacterium | reverse complement strand
TCAGCTCGTTTGTGCTCCGGCCCATCGCGGCGCTGGCCGCCCTCGCCGCCGTCTGCACCGCCCCCGCGCTGGCGCAGCCTGCTTTCTGGGTCATCAAGGATGCGGATTCCACCATCTACCTCCTCGGCACCATCCACCTGCTGAAACCCGAAACCCAGTGGCGGACCGAAAAGCTCGATACCGCCATCGCTGAATCCGGCGACCTCTGGCTCGAACTGCCCACCACCAACGCTGCCGCCATGCAGGGCGACATGATGGTGCTGGTCTCGCGCTACGGCCTTTCACCCACCGATCGCCTGTCGAAAAAGCTCACCGAAGCGGAAATCAAGACGCTTGACGAAGCTGCGCGCCTCGCCGGCCTTTCCGCTGGCCAGCTCGACGTTTTCCGTCCCTGGTTCGCGGCCCTCACGATTTCCTCCGCCGCCATGACGCGCGCCGGCTACGACCCCGCCTCGGGCGTCGACAGCAAGATCGAAGGCATCTTCCGCGCCCGCAACATCAAGCCAAAGGGCCTCGAGACCGCCGAAGAGCAGATCAAGGTCTTCGCCGGCATGTCGCCAACACAGGAACTCGAATACCTGCGCGAGACGATGGAAGAATACCACGACGCGCCCACCGAACTCGACGCGATGGTCAAGCAATGGGCCTCCGCCGATATCGCCGGCATGGAGAAAATGTTCGTGACCGAGATGAAGCAGGAAGAGGCGGACCTCTACGCCGCCCTGCTCGTCAATCGCAACGCCAACTGGGTCGTGAAGATCGAGGACATGCTGAAGGGCTCAGGCACGACCTTCATCGCCGTCGGCGCAGCCCACCTCATCGGCCCCGACAGCGTGATCGCCATGCTCGACGCCAAGGGCGTCAAGGCCGAGCGCGTGCAGTAAGCGTCAGGCTCTGCGGCCTCCGGCCGAAAACTCCAGCCGCGCCGCCGCCCCTTGCAGCGCGTGATGGCCCGACTGCCGGAGGAAGGTCAGCATCTTGTCGCGAAAGGCGGGCGTTCCCCCGCCATAAGCAGCATTGAGATGGTCAGTTGCTTCGGGAATGTTGTTCTCGCGAACGAGGAAGCGCGCAAAATTGAAGTGCCCCCGAAAATCCCCCGCCCGCGCTGAAGCTTCGTAGAGCGCGCGGGCCTGCGCATCATTCTTCTCCACCACCCACCCGTCTTCATAGAAGCCGCCAAGGATGGCCATCGATTTGGCGTGCCCCATCTCGACCGCCTTGCTGAGCCACGCGAAGGCCGCCTCCCGATCTTCCTCGACGCCGCGCCCAAGCGCGAGCGACGTGGCATAGTTGTACATGCCCCACGCAAGCCCAGCGCGCGCGGACTTTGCATAGAGCGCGGTCGATTTGACGGGATCGGGCGATACGCCAATGCCGTTCTCAAGGCATCGGCCAGCCATGTTCAAACCCATGGGGTGGCCAGCGGCCGCGGCCTTGGAGAACCAGCCAAACGCGGCCTCCGGATCAACCGGCGCGCCGCGCCCATCGAGCAGGAGCTGGCCAAGGATGGCTTGCGCTTCCGCGACGCCGGCCTCGGCCCACGCTCGCATCAAGAGGAAAGCCTCGCCGGCTGACTTTGCCATGGCGGCGTCAATGTCTGCGGAGGTTGGTGCGGAAGTCATCGACATACGGTCTCTTAAAACAGATGCTCCCGCGCGGCCATCCGCGCGGGAGCTTTGCATTGCCGATCGCAGTGACGCGCTAGAAGCCGTAGTTCAGCGTCAGGGTCGCCGAGCGGCCGGGCGCAACGCTGACGTAGTGCGTCGGATAGGCCTGATTGAAGTAGTATTCGTCCGTCAGGTTCTGAATGTTCAGCTGGAGACGGAGATCATCGGTGAAGACATACGTCGCCATGAAATCGAGGCGCGTGTAGCTCGGAATGTACTTCAGGCTGGTGGCCGAAACAGTCGAGGCGTTTCCGAACACCTTGTCCATATAGTACGCGCCCAGACCGATATTGAGGTTCGGCAGGATTTGGTAGTTCGTCGTGAGCGATGCGCTGTTCTTGGGCGTGTTGGGATACTGGATACCGTCGTTCAAGCCGAATGCCGCACCTGAGCCGCCGGCTTTTTCAAGGACCGCGTCAAGGTAGGTGTATCCGCCGAAGACCATCCATTCAGGCGTGATTTGACCGGTAATGCCGATCTCAACGCCATCGACAACCTTTTGACCGACTTGGGCAATGGACCCGTCAGCAAGCGTAATCCGCGAGTTGTTGGTTTCCGTGTGGAAGACCGCGCTCGACAGTGAGAGCGCGCCGTTCAGCAAGTCCCACTTGCCGCCAATCTCGTAGAGATCGCTTTCTTCCGGCTCGAGCGCTGCGTTGATGGCGCTGCTCAGCGCGTTCGGATCAGAGCCCTGGTTGAGGGCGTTGCCGGCCGGGGAGCTGGAGGTCGCGAATGAACCGTAGATCGAGGCAGCTTCGATCGGCTTGTAGACAACGCCGATCTGATAGTTGAGCAGGTCGTCTTCGCGCATGAATGTCGTCCGCGCAAACGGCGTGGTCGCGGCGCGCGCCGAGGTGAATTCCGAGCTATATTTGTCGTAACGCACACCCAGGCTGAGCTGCCATTGCGGGTTCAACTCGATCGTGTCGAACGCGTAGATCGCCTTCGTCTCGGTCATGCTGTTGTTCGGATTGTTGGCCCGCGAGATCACGCCGGTCCAGGCATCGTTGGAGTTCGGGTTGTAGAGGCTCGCGCAATTGAACGTAGCGACGGCCGCTGGCAGGCAACGGTTGTAAGTGTTCAGGAGCTGGCCTGCGCTCATGATATTATAGCTGTCGTTCTCACCCTCTTCGCGCGAGAGTTCGACGCCTACAGCGAAGCTGTGCGAAATGCCGCCCGTGTTGAACGTGCCGTAGAGATCGGTCTGGTTGATGATCGACTGGACTGCGCTGACGCGCGTGTTAGCGCGGCGCCAGACGAACCCGTAGTAGATGTTGCCCTGCGAGTCGTCGGGCTGCGTGTAGATATAGTCCTGAGCCGTCTCGCCATAACGCGTCGTGTTGCGGACGTGCAGGTTGGCGCTGAGGTCGTGCTCCAGGCGGACCGTATAAAGATCGGCGCGCTCGTTGCGGAAGTCGCGATTCACCAGACCGTAGAAAGCGTCGCTGGGGACGCTCACAGGACCACCATCGCCGATCGGCAGAACGCGCGGAACGTCCGTGCGCGGACGCTCGACCGGGTTGCTGTAGGGCACGCCGGTATCCGGCAGACCTTCGCTCTCAAGGTGGTAGTAACTGACATAACCGCGGGTCGGCGTGCCGATGCCGAAGCCGAACGACGGCGCGATGCCCCAGCGCGTGCTGTAGACCTCGTCGCGCCCTGCGACGCCCGCATCATGGTACATGACGTTGAGCCGGACGCCGGCCGTGTCGCCGACCTGTTGATTGAGGTCGATCGTGCCGCGAATGTATTCGTCGGTGCCAACACCGACCGAACCCTTGATAAAGGACTGGAGCGTCGGAACCTTGTTGTTGATGTAGATGCCGCCGCCGGGACCGCCGCGGCCGGCGTAGGCGCCAGACGCGCCCTTGATGACTTCGACGCTTTCAATGTTGAAGACTTCGCGCGCACCGGCGCCGATGTCGCGTACGCCGTCGATAAACGTGCTTGATTGGCTATCGGCGCCGCGGAGGAATGGTCGGTCGCCGAGCGGGTTGCCGCCTTCGCCAGCGCCAAAGGTGATGCCCGGCACGGTGCGCAGCGCGTCAGCAAGCGTGGTGGACGCTGTGATCTCCATAATCTCGTCGGGGATGATGGTGATGGCGCGCGGCGTGTCGCGCAGAGGCGCGGTGAGTTTCGGAGACGCAATCCCTTCGCGCTCGCCGGTCACAGTGACGGTGTCGCCCTTATCCTTGTCGGCATTAGACGGCGCGGTCTGCGCGAAAGCCTGTTGGCTGCTGAGCGCTCCGCCGAGCATCAGGAAGGCGAGGCTGGAAACCTGAAGCCGCCGGTTGTCCGACGAATTAGGCGCCTTACTTTGCGTCACGATGGTCACCTGTTTCACTCCGTCCCGATTGCAAAATGTGCTGTCAAATTGAATGAGTGTGCAATTGCGAGCTAATCGCATCTGTGTCAATGCGAACCATTCTCATATTTTGCGGCTGTGACATAAAGAGCCAGCAGCGCGGCGGTAAGCAGCGATAAGTGGATGATTTGATATGCTTTTACGTGTTCCCGGCGCGCTCAACTCGCCTCAGGTTCAGGAGGTCAGGCGGCTAATCGATGATGCCGAATGGGCGGATGGCAACGCGACGTCCGGCCATCAATCGGCATTGGCGAAGCGTAACCGACAGCTGCCTGAGGGATCGCCCGCGGCCGTGCGCGCCGGCAATCTGATCCTCGATCGCCTCGCCGCAAACCCGCTCTTTGTCTCGGCCTCCCTCCCCTTCAAGGTCTATCCGCCTCTGTTCAATCGCTATGAAGGCGGCGGAGAGTTCGGGCTCCACGTCGACAATTCAGTACGCGCGCGCGCCGGCTCCGACTTCCGGATTCGCAGCGACCTGTCGGCAACGCTCTTTCTCAATGACCCTTCCGAGTACGAAGGCGGGGAGCTGGTCGTCGAAGACACGTACGGCCAGCACCGCGTACGCTTCGACGCTGGCGATCTTGTTCTCTATCCCGCATCCAGCCTTCATCGCGTCACACCGGTTACGCGTGGCATCAGGATCGCTTCGTTCTTCTGGATCCAGAGCATGATCCGGTCTGCGGAAGACCGCCGGATGCTGTTCGACCTCGATCACGCGGTTCAGGTTCTGACAGCAGACCGTGGCGGACGCGATGACCAGGTCATCGCCCTGACCGGCCTCTATCACAACCTGCTCCGGAAGTGGGGCGAGCTCTGACAGTCTGAACCGGCCTGACCGGCAAAAATATTGGGACGGTTTCCGCAGGGAAACCGCCCCAGTCAGA
>CALMWO010000006.1 GCA_937873805.1 uncultured Hyphomonadaceae bacterium | reverse complement strand
CACCTCAGCCGCAACCACCGCAAAGCCGCGTCCGGCTTCGCCTGCACGCGCCGATTCAATCGTTGCGTTAAGCGCCAGCAGGTTGATCTGCGAGGCGATGTCATCGATCAGCTCGACAATGCCGGTCATCTGCTCGGCCGTCTTGGTCAGCGCAGCCGTGGAAGCGTCCGCCGACTGCGTCAGGCGATGCGCCTCTTCGGTCGATTTCTTGGAAGCTGCAACGCTCGACGAGATTTCGTTGATCGACGCCGTCAGCTCCTCTGCCGCCGCCGCCACGCTGTGGATGGTCTCGGACGTTTGCGATGCCGCGCCCGCCACTTCGCTGGCCTGACGGGACACGTTCGAAATGTTGTCCGCGATGCCCGAAAGATCACGCTCGATCTCGTTCGACAGCTTCTCGTTGCGCAGGCGCTTTTCAACTGTCGCCGTGATGTCGGTGGCGTACTTCACCACCTTCATGGCCACGCCGTCTGCGTTCTTGATTGGGTTGTAGCTGGCCTGGATCCAGATCACGCGGCCGCCAGCGCCGACGCGCTTGTACTCAGCCGCCTGGAATTCACCGCGGCGCAGGCTCTCCCAGAACTGCTGGTATTCCATGCTTGAACCATAGGATGGCTCGACGAACATGCGGTGATGCCGGCCCTTGATGTCGGAGAGGGCGTAGCCAACGGCATTGCAGAAGTTCGGGTTCGCCGTGATGATCGTGCCGTCGAGGTTGAACTCGATCACGGCCTGGCTGCGGTTGATGGCTTCAAGCTGGCCGGTCGCATCCATCATGCGGTTTTTCTGCTCGGTGATGTCGGTCGCGAACTTCACGACGCTGGCCACCTTTCCGCTGGCATCGATGATCGGGTTGTAGCTCGCCTGCAGCCAGATCTCGCGATTGCCCTTCGCAAAGCGCTTGAACTCTCCAGCGACAAACTCACCGCGATTCAGCCGTTCCCAGAAACGCCGGTAATCCTCGCTCGCCGCATAGGAAGGGTCGGCAAACATGCGGTGATGCCGTCCCTGTATCTCGTCCAGCCCATAGCCCATGGCCGAAGAGAAATTCGCGTTCGCCGAAATGATCGTGCCATCTGGATTGAACTCGATCACCGCCATGACGCGGTCGACCGCATTCATCATGCCAGCGAGATCACGAGCAGGCGGGGCCGGAAGCGCCGGCGCGGCGACAGTATGAACGGTGCGAGGCTTGAAAGCTGCGAGCATGAAATGGCGTCCCTTATATATGCTAGTAGCATAATTGCCGCAGACCCATTAACCGACTGTTGATTGCACCGCCCCGTGCGGGGTCATTCTCGGGCTTGTCCCGAGAATCCTTGTTCGTGAGGTCAGGACACGCGCGAGGATGACACCGTTGCAGGCTCGCCTTATTGAGAGCCCCAACGGAGACCCGAATGCCCGCCAAACCCGCCGCCCTGAAACGCGAGATCGTGAAGCCGAAGAGCTTTCAGGACATCATCCTGAGGCTGTCGGCCTACTGGTCGTCCAAGGGCTGCGCGATCCTCCAGCCCTACGACATGGAAGTCGGCGCCGGCACGCTCCATCCTGCCACCACGCTGCGCGCGCTCGGGCCCAAACCGTGGTACGCGGCTTACCCCCAGCCCTCGCGCCGCCCCAAGGATGGCCGCTATGGCGAGAACCCCAACCGGCTCCAGCATTATTACCAGTACCAGGTCATCCTGAAGCCGAACCCGCCCGACATTCAGGATCTCTATCTCGAAAGCCTCTACGAGATCGGCATCGACCCCACCGTCCACGACATCCGCTTCGTCGAAGACGATTGGGAAAACCCCACGGTTGGCGCCTGGGGCCTCGGCTGGGAAGTCTGGTGCGATGGCATGGAAGTCTCGCAGTTCACCTACTTCCAGCAGGTCGGCGGCCTCGACGTGCGTCCTGTCTCGGGCGAACTCACCTACGGCCTCGAACGCCTCGCCATGTATGTGTTCGGCCTCGACCGCGTCTACGACCTGCCGTTCAACGATCCGCAGTCGCAATACCCGCTCACCTATGGCGACGTCTTCCTCGAGAACGAGAAGCAGCAGTCGGCCTACAATTTCGAACACGCCGACACCGAAGTGCTGCAGCGCTGGTTCAGCGACTGTGAGAAAGTCTGCAAGAAACTCCTCGCCCTCGAAAAGCCGCTGCCGCTCCCCGCCTACGAACAGGCCCTGAAAGCCAGCCACATCTTCAACCTGCTGGATGCCCGCGGCGTCATCTCTCCCACCGAACGCCAAAGCTTCATCGCCCGCGTCCGTGACCTCGCAAAGGGTAGCGCCGAGGCCTGGGAAAGATCGCAGCAGGCGTAATCTTGCCTCCACCGCCAGGGGCGGGGGAGGTGGATCGGCGCGTAGCGTCGAGACGGAGGGGCGCTCATCTCTCGGAAGATCTATGCTCTAGCGACGCTGATCCTCTTCGCCATCGAAGTCTTGATCGCGCTGTTCGTTCGCGACGCCATCATCCGCCCCTATGTCGGCGACGTCCTCGCCGTTGCGCTCGTCTACGCCGCCCTGCGCGCCATCACGCTACTGGCAATGATCCCCGCTATCGCTACAGCGCTGACAATCGCCCTCGTCATAGAGATTGCGCAGGCTCTAGATTTGCTGGGTGGTCTCGGATTGCGTGACAACCAGCTTGCCCGCATCGTCCTCGGCGGCGCATTCGACTGGATGGACTTGATTGCCTACGCGGTTGGCGGGATCGTTGTGGTTCTTGTCGAGCTGGCGGCGCGGAGAAAGGACGCATGAAAGTAGCCTCGGTGATCCTCTATCATCTGCTCGGCGTCGCGTGCATCGCGGCTGACATCGCCATCATGGCGACGCTCGGCCAGCAGGACCTCAGCTGGATGGGCTGGATC
>CALMWO010000005.1 GCA_937873805.1 uncultured Hyphomonadaceae bacterium | reverse complement strand
TCACGCCGTACACGCAGGCGCTCAAGCGCCAGCGGGGCGGAATTGCGATCGGCAGAAAGAGGGCGCAGAGCGCCCGCAGACGCTACGCGCTGAGGCGTTTGCGGCCCTTGGCGCGACGCGAGGCCAAGATCTTCTGGCCGTTCTTCGTCGCCATGCGCGAACGGAACCCGTGGCGCCGTTTGCGCTTCAGGTTGCTCGGTTGAAAAGTCCTTTTGGTGGACACGGGTCACTGCCCCTTTAATCCTTCGCGGAGGCGGGGGAACTACGTGATCGGGGGGGGCAAGTCAAGCAAGCTGGTGGAGGCAATTTAGCTTGTTCCCGAGACGGGTTTGCAACTTTTCAACGTACAACCATTTCTAACGTGGTCGTCGTGCCTGGCGGGGGCCCAGATACACCATTGCGGTCGGGATTAACGAGCGGACCCGGTTTGATCCATTTCTGCTAGAATGGGCGGACGGAGCGTGCGCCGAGGCACTTGGGAAACACCCAGGGGACGAGACACTGAGCGAGGTTCAGCAACTTGAAGGGGTTGCCGTCCCGGCCGATGCGCCGGCGACGGGAAAACGCCATTTGCTGTCCGGGCTGCGCAGCCAGCTACTGGCACTGACCACAGGATTCGTCCTTTTCGCCACTTTGCTGACCTATCCGGTTCTGGCGGGCACCTACCGCAATAGCTGGCTCCTGCAGCGCGCCCAGGCGGCCGAGATCGCGGCCCTTGCCGTCGAGGCGGCGCCAGACGGCAGGGTCAGCGACGAACTCTCCGTCCAGTTGCTTACACAGGCGCAGGTCGTCTCGGTCGCAGTTCAGGAACAGGATTTCCGCGAGCAGATCCTCGCCCCGTCCATCGACATCGGCCCTGACCTCGTGACGGTCGACCTGCGCACCGAGCCGGGCTTCGGCATTCTCGGCGCCTTCTCTCACATGTTCGCGCCGGAGGGCCGGTTTCTTCGCATCCTGGTTGCGCCCCAGATGACGAAGGATGCGGAGATGGAAGTCATCGTTCCCGAAGTCGGGTTGAAGGCGGGACTGCTCGCGTTCTCCCGCACGCTGCTTGTCGTGGCGATCGTCATCTCGATTGTCGTGGGGGGGCTGGTCTATCTCGCGATCTATCGTCTGGTGGTGAAGCCGGTTCGGGTTCTCACAAGCGGCATGGTCCGTTTTGCGAATGCGCCTGAGGGCGCGGACATGGAGCCCATTCCGGGGCACACCGATGAAATGAACAGCGCGAATTCGGCGCTGCAGAGCATGCAGAAAACCGTCTCCGCTGCATTTCGTCAGCGCAAGCGCCTCGCGGAACTGGGCGAGGCAGTCGCCAAGATCAACCACGACCTGCGCAATTCGCTGGCGGCGGCGCAGATTGTTTCAGAGTCGCTCTCGCAGTCAGAAGATCCGCGCGTGAAACGCGCAGCGCCACGGCTGGAGCGCGCAATCCAGCGGGCCGTCGGTCTTGCCGAAGCAACGCTGCGCTATGGCCGCGCAGAGCCTGCTGCTCCCAATTTGTCAGCCGTGAATCTTGGGCCTTTGATCGAAGAGGCTGCCCTGGAGGGGATCGCCGGTTGTGATCAGGTCGAATGGCGGCTGGATGTGCGCGGGCAGGTCAGCGCGCTGGCTGATCCGGATCACATCCACCGGATCGTCACGAACCTCGTCCGCAACGCCGCCCGCGCCATCAAGGAGCAGCCAGGCCGCACGACCCCCGGCATGATCACTGCCCGCGTCTTCCGCGAAGGCGGCAATGCCGTGATTGAAATCGCGGACAACGGGCCCGGCGTTCCCGCCATGGTCGTTGGGCAGCTGTTCCAGCCCTTCTCGGGGTCGGCATCCCGGGGCGGGGCAGGGCTCGGGCTCGCAATCGCCCGCGAACTGGCGCGGGGGATGAAAGGCGATGTCGAACTTTCGAGCAATGGCGCCGCTGGCGCCGCCTTCAAGCTTCGTGTTCCGGCAGCCGCCTGACCCGGACGGCACAGCGTTAGCAGGCGATTGACCTCGCGCGCAGCCGCGGGCAACACGTCACAAAGGGCGGGCGCGTGACAAAATCCATCGACGAAAGTGAAGATTCGGACGACGCGAAGACCGAGCAGGCCTTCGCGAATTACGACCTCAAGGCCGAAGCGCCTGAGGCGCGTAAGCCTACCGTCCGGTTCGCGTTCGAATTCCAGACCCTGCTTGAGATGTTCATTCCAGCCGACGTGGAAGCGCTGGAATCACGCAGGACCAGCCGCGTGGCTGGGATAACGGCTGTTGCGCTCGTGCTGTCAGCAATGTTGCTGGCGTCGCTTGGGCCCATCCTGTCGAGCGCCGGTCATGCTTCGGCGCCCGCAGCGACCCATGGCGCAGCTTCTGGCGGTCACGGTGCGCCGGTGAGCGATCATCCCGCGCCCGCTGACACGCACGCGGTTCCCGCGGCCGATGCTCATGCGCCTGCGGATGCCAATGCATCACATGACGAAGGCCTGAACGTTCACGCCATTCTCGGCACGATTGCGGCCCTGCTTGGCCTGACTGGGACGGTGCTTGGCATAACTGGAATGCGTCGCTCGGCTTCGCGCCGGAAATGGCTGCGCGCCCGTCTGACGACGGAGACGCTGCGGCTTTTCCATTTCCATTACATCGTCGCGCGCCTGCCAGAGATCGTCGCCGTAGCCGGCGATGCTGCGCGGCGGGAGCGGTATCTTGCTGATCGCGCTGCGGCGCTGGAGCAGTTGAAAGCGAAAGTGCTGGCTGATCCGGAGGTCGAGCTGCGCCGCATCATGAATCGCAAGGATGAAACGCCCTTCGAAACCATCACCCCGATGATGGTGGAAGAAGGCGTTGAAACGCCACAGGCCGCCGCCGATGCCTTTGACGTATGGCGCGTGCTGCGCGTGAACTGGCAGGCCGGCTACTGCGACGCCAAGCTGGAGCGTCGTCACAAAGGACGTTTCACGATCAAGCAGATGGACGAGCTGTTTGTCGGTCTCGGCTGGTTCTGCGTTGGGGCGATCATCCTGATTCACATAGGTCACTTCGTCGGCATGCTGGCGTCGGCGCAATCAGCCTGGCTCGAAGCGGCGGTGATCTGGACTGCGTTGATCGCGCTGGCTGGCCGCGCGATGGAGGACGGCTTCCAGCCGCAACGCGAGATCGAGCGCTATGAACAATACCGCGCCAACGTACGGGTAACGGAAGAACGCTTCGCCGCCGCAAGAACCTACGCCGCCAAGCTTGAAGTGATGCGGGCCTTCGAGCGTTCGAGCCTCGAGGAAATGCGCGTTTTCCTGCGTACGCACGCCAAGGCCCGCTTTCTGCTCTAGGCACAAAAAGTAGAGGGCCCGCGGATTGCTCCGGGGCCCTCGAGGACGCTGCGGTGTCGGGACCGGAAGCGCCCGGTCTCGAAGCAGCCGTTAGCTCGGTGCTTTCGTCACATCGTCTGCCGGAGACTTGTCGAGCGCTTTCACCTGCTGAAGGTGTGCGTCGACAGCCGGGGCGGTCTTGGAGGCAAAGCCTTGCAGGCCTGCATCCTTCCCGTTCATGGCGAAATCCTTCAGCGTGTTGAGCGCGTTCTCATGCGCATCCGTCTGCTGGTCGATATACTTGTCGTCGAAGTCCTCGACGCTTGCGTTACGCAGCTCGTCGAGCTTGCCCACATGGTCATTGTCGAGGGCTGTCGGCGACGCGACGGAAGCAGCAGCAGCAAGCGGCGCCAGTTCGCCGCTGGTCGCGGTGTGCGCATCAATCATCATCTGCGCGTAGTCTTTCACCGGCTGTACCTTGGAGCGTTCCAGCGCGATCTTGCTGGCCTCGATCTCGTACATGTCTGACAGCGCGATCTTCTCGACGAAATTCTTCACGCCGTCATCGACGTTTGCCGTGTCGACCGTCGTGTTTCCATCGACTGCGACTTCGCCTGTGCTGGTGGCTTCAGCCGCGGGGTTTTCGGGAGCGCAGGCTGCAATGCCCAGCGCCAGAGCGGACGCCGCGAGCAGCATCGGAATTTTGGCTCGGGTCAAAGGTGTCTCCTGATGTCATACGGAAGCAGCGCCGGGGCGGCGCCGCGATGCCCACACAACGTCGTTGGAGCTCACCTGTTCCGGTAACTTAACCTGCGTCCGTCTTATGACGTCGGCGTAAGGTTCCGCGTTACTTCACAACCTCGATCGCCACGCCCTCGCGACGCGGATCCGCGCCGCCCTCGAACTTGTCCTTGCGCGCGACAATCAGATTGAGCCCCGACACTTCGCCGGACACTTCCTGCACCTTGAAGCCAAGCCCGCTCAGCGTCGTCGCCCAGGCTTTGCCGATCGGATTGGGTCCCGCCGTGCTGTCAGATGTTTCCACGCGCACGACCTGACCGCGGGCGACGATGTTTGGAAGCGAGCTCGCCTCCTGAGCTGTCTTGCCCCAGTCCAGCACAGCAACCAGCGTCTTGGCTACATAGCCGACGATCGAGTTGCCGCCAGGTGATCCGGTGACCATGAACACATCGCCCGCGCTGTCGAGCACGATGGTCGGCGACATGGACGAGCGCGGCCGCTTGCCCGGTCCTGGTGCATTGGCGATTGGCTTGCCGTTCAGCGTCGGCGGGCGCGTGAAATCCGTCAGCTGGTTGTTGAGCACAAAACCATTGGCCCAGCGCGAAGACCCGAACGGGCCCTCAACCGTAGCGGTGAAGGACACCGCATTGCCTTCGAAATCGACGAACGACATGTGCGTCGTTCCCGGCTGCGCGGTGTTGGCGTCACGGCCCCACTGATCCCGAATGGGCTTGCCATGCAGCACCGCGCCCGGATCGCCCGGCTCTGGCATGTCGCCGGGGTCGAATCCGCTGTCCGCGCGCGCTTTGATGTAAGCAGGATTAAGCAGGTCAGCGACCGGAACGGTCACCGCATCCGGGTCGGCCACATAGTGGTCGCGATCGGCATAACCGAGCTGCTGCGCCAGCACGAAATCGCGAAGCAGCGTATCGTCTGTCGTGTCATCGTTCTTGGCGACGATCGCGTCATAGAGCGACATGATCTGGTTCATAGCGACGCCGCCTGAAGATGCGGGCGGGGCAGAGCAGATGCGATACTCCTGGAACGGCCCACACACGGCCGGCTTTGCCAGCACCTTGTAATCCGCGAGATCCTTCAGCGAGAGATCGCCCTTGACGTCGCCGCCATGAACCGCCGCGACAATGTTCTGCGCGATGGCGCCGGAATAGAATGCGGCAGGTCCGTCCTTCGCAACGCTGCGCAGCGTCGCCGCGTATTCGGGATTGGTCCGCCTGTCGCCGACGGCCAGCGCTTTCCCGTTCGGAAAGAAATAAGCGCCGCTGGCTGGGTTTGTCCCGAGCGGCCCACTCTGGAAACGCGCGCCCAGCGAGTTTGCGAGGCGTGGCGTAACGACAAAGCCTTCATCGGCCAGCTTGATCGCCGCATCGAATTGCGGCCCCCACGGCAGCTTGCCGAACTTCTCGTGCGCTGCCTTGTAGAGCGCAACCGCCGACGGCACGCCAACCGATTTGCCGGAGTACACCGCCTGCAGGTAGCCGAGATTCTGGCCGTTCACTGTGAAGTAGTCCGCCGTCGCTGTCGCCGGCGCGGTCTCACGGCCGTCGAACGCAACGGTCGTATTCGACTTGCGGTCATAGACGACCATGTATCCGCCGCCGCCCAGGCCCGAGCTCTGGGGCTCCACAAGGCCAAGAACAGCGTGCGCCGCGATGGCGGCGTCAACCGCACTGCCGCCCGCTTTCATCGCATTCAGCGCTGCCTCTACCGCGCGCTTGTCCGCTGCAGACACCATGGCTCGGCCTGACAGCCGCCATGCCTTGCCGCCCTGTGCTCCCGGTTCGCTGACATCCGGCGGGCCCGCGCACGCCGCGAGAGCAGCTGCTGCAACGAATGCCAACAGAGAGTGGCGCATGCCGAGCGCTCCTTCTTGCGCGGAACCGGATGGAACCGCATACAGGCCCATATACGGTCCCGAAGCGACCGCAACTGAACCGACCCTTGAGGCTTGTCAAATGACGGCACGGCCGGGACCTTTCAACCTCATCACCGATGTAGGCGGCTTGAAAGTCGGGTCTGCCCACGATGCGGGCGCCATGACCGGCGTTACGGTCATTCGCCCGGACGCGCGTTCCGTTGCGGCCGTCGCGGTCGCGGGTGGCGGCCCGGGCACGCGGGAGACGGACGCGCTTGCGCCGGACACGCTGGTTGATGCGATCGACGCGCTCGTATTTTCGGGTGGCTCGGTCTACGGCCTCGCGGCAGCAGATGGCGTGGTCGCGGCGCTTGGTGCGGCGGGGCAGGGCTTCGCGCTCGTCCCGAACAGCGCCGTCCCGCGCTCACCCGTCGTGCCTGCAGCGATCCTCTATGACCTCGCCAATGCCGGGAACAAAGCCTGGGGCGAGGCGCCGCCCTATCGCGCGCTAGGCATGGCGGCGCTGAAGAACGTCAGCCCGCAATTCGCGCTCGGTCGTGCTGGCGCCGGTTATGGCGCTCGCGCGGGAACTGCGCCGGGTGGCTTGGGCTCCGCCAGTATCGCCACGGACGACGGGATTGTCGTTGGCGCGCTCGCTGCGGTGAACGCGTTCGGCGCCGTGACGATGCCGGGAACCGACGTCTATTGGGCGTGGCCGTACGAGCAGATCCATGAATTTGGCGGCAAGCGCCCGCCCGCGGGCTTCACCCTCGATCTCGACGACTGGGGAGCTGCCAAAGCCAACCCCGCCACACATGGCCAGCCCGTCGCTGGTCGCACCAACACCACGCTCGCTTGTGTCGCTACCAATGTCGCTCTCACGCCCGCCGAAGCGCAGCGCGTCGCTAAGATGGCGATGTCCGGAATGTCCCGCGCGATCCGCCCCGTCTTCGCCCCGTTCGACGGCGACGTCGTCTTCTGTCTCTCAACCGCACAGATAGACCGTCCCGACCAGCGCCCCTTCACAATCGCCCGTCTCGGCGAACTCGCCGCCAGCTGTCTCGCCCGCGCAATCGCCCGGGGCGCCCACGAAGCTGCCCGCTAGTCTGCCGTCTCACGACGCGCGGGAGTTGATCAGGCTGGCATTGATGACGTTGAGAAGGGTGGCTGGGTTGAGTGGTTTGGGAATGGTGCCGCTCATGCCGGCTGCGAGATACGCCTCACACTCGTGATTCATGACGCTTGCAGTGAGTGCAATGACAGGCGTGTTCGCGGCGACAGGTTCCGGAAGCGCGCGTAACCTGCGTGTAGCCTCCATTCCGTCGATGCCTGGCAAGTTTATGTCCATCAACACGAGGTCAAACTGCTCTTCACGCATCGTCTCGATCGCATCGTATCCGTTGCCGACCGCCATGCTGGTCGCGCCAAGGGCATCGAGGACGGCGAGAAAGATCTGGCGGTTTCTCAGATTGTCTTCGACCAGCAGGATGCGCACATTTTGGAGCGGACGGTCCGGCTGCGCTTCAGTTTTGGTGAGTGCAGGCGCACGGACGGGAGGGGCGCTGAACTCGAACCAGAATGTCGATCCGAAGTTCTCGCGGCTGCTGAAGCCGATATCGCCGCCCATCTGCTGAGCGAGGCTCCGGGTGATGGCGAGGCCGAGCCCGGCGCCGCCAAAGGTGCGATCCGCACCACTCGCCTGCTCGAAGCGCTGGAGTATCCGCGGTTTCGCCTCGGCGGGAACGCCAATCCCGGTATCCTTCACTTCGATACGCAGATAACCGGATCTTAGAGCGTAGGCCCTGATCGTGACGCCGCCTTCCACGGTGAACTTGATGGCGTTGCCGATCAGGTTGAACAGACACTGTCTCAGCCTGATTGGGTCGGTCATTGCCCAGCCGAGCTCGCTGTCGATTTCGCAAGTGAGATAGATGTTCTTGGCTTTCGCTTCGGGCGTCAGCAGGCGAATGACGCCGCCGACCGCTTCGGCCATGTCGACGGGCTCGAGACGGAGTTCAAGTTTTCCCGCCTCGAGTTTTGACAGGTCGAGAACGTCATCGAGCAGATGGGTGAGCATGTCGCTGCAGGCCAGTGCTTCGCGCACGAGTTCGCTGGCCTTGCTCGACAACGGCTCCCGCCGCAAGAGTTGCAACACGCCGACAATGCCGCTGAGAGGCGTGCGAATGTCGTGGCTGACCGTGGCGAGAAGGGCGCTCTTGGCCTGCTCGGACGCCACAGCCGAACATTTGGCGCGTTCAAGACTTTCCACCATTCGTTGCAACGACGCAGAACCCTGCAGAATGCGTTCTTGCGCGAGATGTTGCTCGGTGATGTCCGAGGTGACGCCAACGGCGCGGACAGGATCATTCGGTCCCATTTTTATGAGGCGCGCTGCCGACGTAACCCAGCGCACTTCGCCCGATGGTCGAATAATGCGGAAAAAATTGTTGTACTGCTGGCCGCTTTCAAAAAGTTCCGCAAAACGCGCGCGATCAATCTTGGTGGCGGCTGCAACGTCTTCCGGGTGGATGTACCGTTTGAACGCTTCGACCGTCTCGATCCGATGGGCCGGGTCGAGTCCCAGGATGTCGTACCACCGGTCGTCGCCGTGCAGCGCTCCGGTGTCGATGTTGAAGTCCCAGACGCCCGCGCCGCCTGCCGCCGCGGCGAACGACATGCGGTCAATTTCGATGCGCCGCTGGCGTTCGATTTCCGCACGCTGGCTGTCGGCGAAGATCCTCGCGAGATCGTCCTCGAGAAGTTTGCCGATGAGCGCGAAGAAGCGTTCGCTCACCTGATCCGGTGTCTTCGGCTTGCGGTAGTGGAAATCGATCGTTCCAAACGGGTTTCCGTTCGGCCACAGAAGCGACAGACCCATGTAGGCAATCATGCCGCGCGATGCGTCCGGCGCGCGCCGCCAGGTCGTGTCATTTGCGGGTTCGGGCGTTATCACCGCCCTGGCGAGGCGTCCGCGCTGGAGTTCCAGTCCATCAAGGCGAATCCGCTCGCCCGGGCGATAAAGCTGCCGGCCGGGACCGGTGACAAGCAGAACCTCCAGATCGGCGCCAGACACCCGCGTAAGGTTTCCGGCATCCGCGCCTACGACGTCAGTGGTTGCGTGCAACAGGCTTCGCCAGCGATCCACCATGACATCTGATATTGGAAGGTTGAGGTCGTTTGCATGGTCGCTCAGCTTCTTTCCCCGTCGTCGCCAACTGGACAGGCCTTGGCCGCCTGTCGCCCCTATCAGCTGCCGTGTCCCGCCCCCGGCGCCTGGATACTTGGCAGTATCCTAAGGTAAGCCCTGATCCGCCTTCAATGAGTTGACGCAGTATTCCTTCGCGGTAGGGTTCGCGCGTCGGAAGAACCGCCCGTCCCAGATCCCGCAAAAATCTGCTTCCAATATCGGCGCTGGCCAGCACGACTCGCGCGCTAGCTGCGCGCAAGGGCCACGAGTCAGGACGCCTGAGCGATCGTCCGCGCACAGCGCTGGCCCGACGCGCCGCGTCCATTCTGCTTCCGCAGCTTTCCGCACAGATCGGGGACGAGTCCGAAAATTGTAGGATGAAATGGCGCGCCCGAAGAGATTCGAACTCCTGACCCCCAGATTCGTAGCCAAATTCACGCCTCTGGACTGGTCGGTCAGAGTCGGCGATAGTCGGTGATAATCGTAGCGAATTCAGCCGGTTATGGACAGACAACAACATT
>CALMWO010000004.1 GCA_937873805.1 uncultured Hyphomonadaceae bacterium | reverse complement strand
CGCCCAGACTGCGATGGACTAGAACGCCTTTTGTGTTTGCAGTCAACGTAGACTGCAAACCTGAACGCAGACGTGACTGCGCGATGGGAGTGCGAACCGATGGCGATGCTGCGCTTGCTCATTACATGCTGGGTCGTTGCCGCCGGCTCTGCTGCGTATGCTCAGCAGGCATTCTCCGCGCCTGTCGCAGGAGACGAGGCCACAGGCGAAGCGATCTTTTCCGCCGAGTGCCGCGTCTGTCACGGTGGTTTGATTGCTCCCACCCTTCGCGGCGTGGTGGGGCGGCCTATCGCCAGCATCGATACGTTCGGCGGGTACAGCGCAGCTCTCAAAGGCCGCCGCAATGAGACATGGACCGACGAGAATCTCGCGGCCTTTCTTGCGTCTCCATCGGGATTTGCGCCGGGAACCGGCATGACCAAGAACTTGTCCGACGAACAATCCCGCGCGGACGTGATCGCCTTCCTAAGGTCTCTGCCGCCGCCACGGTAGGACGGACAGGCGTGCTACGGGCAGTCGCCAGTGCTTGTTCGCTTTCAAACTGATTGCGCTTGAGCATGGGTCCGGGCGGGGTAGAACCCCGGACAAGCGCAGACTGGCCTTGCCGCCAGCGCGCGAAGAGTGAGTAAAGCGGGCATGGCGACGAAGCGGCGTGTAACCAAGAAGGCGGCCGAGACGCCAACGGGCGTTCGCGGCCCCCACGCGGAGCGCTCCGCAGCGATGCGGGTGCGCCTGATCGAGGCCGCGATCGACTGCCTCTGGCGGCTTGGTTATGGCGCCACAACGCTTCAGGTGGTGACCGATACCGCCGGTGTCAGCCGCGGCGCTGTGCTCCACCATTTTCCGACGCGCGTTGATCTGATGATTGCAGTAGCCGAATACGCAGCCGGCAAGCAGAACCGTCAGGTTCGTCGCCTGCTCGCCGATACCGAGCCGGGAATGGATCGTTACACCGCCATCACCATGGCGACCTGGGACGCGATGGTGCGTCCGCCTTCAATCGCGCTGATCGAGATCATGATGGGCTCGCGCAGTGACCCAGAACTGGCGGCGCGGTTCCCCGCCGTGAACGAAGCGCTGGAGAAGTATCAACGCGAGGGTGTGTGGGAGCAGGCGCAGAGTGTCGGCATCACTGACAAGGCGGCCGTCGAGTCCATGATCCATCTGCATAACGCTGCCATGCGCGGGCTGGTGCTGGACATGATGTTCTCAAAGGACCGCAAGCGAGCCGAAGGCGCGATGAAGCTGCTCGTTCGCTACAGGAAGCAGCTCACCGAGGATCTCACCCGCAAAGCCGGGAAATAGCCGACCGGCGAGCGCGGTGGGGGCGATTCTTCCCGAACTCAATTCAGAGTTCCCGACCAACCGGATAGAGCAGGTATCGCTCGTCGTAGAACGGGCTGCGTTCATAGAAGAACTGTAGCCGACGCAGCGGTGAAGCGGCGAATGCCGCGTCTTCCTTTAGCCGCTTCTCGAATTCCGCTTTTAGCGCCGGATCATCGGCAAGCATTCGCTCCGCCATCGGGGCGATTGCGTAGGGCTCCATGTATTCGACGCGCTGCAATATTTCCGAGAAGAACCCCCAGGCGAAGAACGAGTCTTCGGACTCAGGCTCGAGAAGGTAGGCAGCGAGAGCGCCAAGCGGCTGATCGGTCGAAACCCGGACTGAGCCGGGCGGGAAGGTCGTCGTTCTCAGTTGATGGGTGAGGCCGGTGGCGGTTACTGGTACACGCCCCTCGGATGGCGCCGACGCCTTGAACCCGGAAAGCCGGATCATGTCCACGCCAACGGCCTGTGCCTTCTTGATCGTCTCGAATGCGATGCCGTGAGCCTTCAAGCGCGCAATCACGTCCGGCTTCGTGGCTGGCACCCAATAGGCTTTGGCGGGTTTCAAATACAGTCCGGGCTCCGAGCCATAGACCGGTATCTTCGTCGTTGGCCCCGGCTTGCCGGTCCAGCGCATTGTCTTGCCACCGGTCGCGGGCGACTCCGCCTCCGAGCCTTCAATGGTGAGAAAGTCGAGCCAGCTCACGGGCTCCGCCTTTTCCTTCCAGTTCGCGGCTATGGCGGTAGGGCGTTGTGCGCGATCCTTGGTGATAGCGTCTTTCAAAGTCCGCCCATCGCTCGCCAGCGCCTTCAGTGTAGCTTCCAGCAACACGTATGTTCCGAGCACGCGTTGGCGATATGGCTTCAGTGAGTGGTTCTCGACCAGCACGGTCGGCAGGCGGCGCAAGTCGCCGTATGCGTGACTGAACCTCGGAGCAAATGCGTTGAGATCGGTTCCTTTCGAAAGGTCCGCTTCGTCACGCATGAAGATGAGTGGGCCGGGAATATGGCCGTTGGCTTTCAACGCTGCATCGGCCTTCGGACGATAAACGTCATTCAGCCAACTCCCGATCGATGGGCTATCAGCGTAGAGACCATCCCAACCGTCGAACCCGTAGGTAATGTCGTATTGATAATCCATGCCGTCGGTGACGTGCAGGTCGATGTAGAAATCCGGATCGTACTTGTTGATCAAGCCAAGAAGCGCCTGCATCTCTGGCGCATCTGCCTTCATGTAATCGCGGTTGAGGTTGAGGTTCTGCGCCGTGTTGCGCCAGCCCATATTCACTGGCCCGCGCTGGTTCGGGCGGCTGTACATGGTCGAACGTTCGTGCCCGTCGGCATTCAGCACGGGAATGAAAACAATGTTGACCTTGTCGATCAGGTCGTCGCGACCCTTGAAGCAGATATCGCGGATCAGCATCAGCATGCCGTCCTTGCCATCGATCTCGCCGGAATGGATTCCCGCCTGAACGAGGAACACAGGCTTGGAAGGCTGAAAGCTTGCACCATCCTTAGAAAGGATCACCGCAACCAGTTTGCGCCCTTGCGGGCTCACTCCCATCGGCTCGATGCGCAAGAGAGCGGATTGTCGGTCGACCTTCTTGAGCCAGGAAATGGTCTCGTCATAGGTGGGCGTAGCCGTCAGCCCGGTCTTTTCGGATGGCGTAATCCACTGGTCTTTTCTGGCCGTGATCAGCTTTTCACTGACCCCGCTCCAGGCCGGGGGAGGGGGGAGGAACGTTTCCGGATCGAGTTTGGGCGTTTGCGCATTCGCCATGAACATTGCTCCGATGAAAAGCAGCCCTGCGGCGCCAGCAATCTGCCTATGTGCGATCATGTCAGACTGTCACCCCGGCCGCTCTCTTGCCGGTCTGTCTACCATGGGCCAACCATGATCGCGCAAGATACGCGGGAGAAGCAGTGATGAAAGCCAGGTTTGCCGGATTGCTGTTCACAGGGCTGGTTGCCGCGGGCTGCGTGACGGTGAAGGTCACGGACGATCAGAAGCCGGCGGCGCCAACCGCAGTAAAATCTGCGCTGGGCGCAGTTGCGGCCGAGATCAGCGAGGCAAACCTTCGTGGCCATGTTGAGAAGATGGTTGGCTTCGGCACCCGGCATACGCTGTCTGACACCATCTCGCCCACGCGCGGAATTGGCGCGGCGCGGCGATGGGTTGAGAGTGAGTTCAAAGTGATGAGCGCCGCCTGCGGCGAGTGCCTGCAGATCGTCCTGCCGTCCGATACCGTCACTGGGCAGCGCGTCCCAACTCCAACGCAGGTCGTCGATGTCGTCGCCATCCAGCGCGGCACGGGCGATCCTCAACGAGTCATCATCATTCAGGGGCACCTGGATAGTCGCATCAGTGATGTCATGAACTTCACTGCTGATGCGCCCGGCGCCAACGATGATGCGTCTGGGGTTGCGGTGGTCATGGAAACTGCGCGTGTACTATCGAAGCGCAGCTTCAGTGCGACGCTGGTCTATGCTGCACTGTCAGGGGAAGAGCAGGGCTTGCTGGGTGGACGTATTCTTGCCGAATACGCCAAGGTTCAGGGCTGGCAGGTGCTCGCAGTTCTCAACAACGATATCGTCGGCAACACGCGCGGCCTTGCGCAGACGGTAGAGAACCGCGTTCGTATATTTTCGGAAGGCGTCCGCTCTCTTGAATCCGACGCTCAGGGGAATGCGCGCCGCTCGGTCGGCGGCGAGGTGGACTCACCCTCGCGCAATCTGGCCCGGTACATGGACGAGATAGCCGAACAGCATCTTCCCTCGTTCGATGTGAGCATGGTCTATCGACGCGATCGCTTCGGCCGGGGTGGTGATCAGGTTCCGATGGTTGAAGCGGGCTTCCCCGCGGTGCGCGTCACCGAAGCGGCCGAGAATTATACGCGCCAGCATCAGGATATCAGGACCGAGAACGGGATTGCGTACGGCGACACAATCGCCGGCGTCGATTTTTCCTATCTCGCGCGTGTAGCGCGATTGAACGCGATAACCATGGCTTCCCTGGGTTCCGCCCCTCGACCTCCGATGGAGGTAAAAGTGGAAGGCGCCGTGTCCGCAGACACCAAGGTATCTTGGACCGCCTCAGCGGGCGCGGGCAGTTATGTGATATGGTGGCGCGACACCACGTCGCCGACATGGCAGCACAGCAGAGCTGTCGACGGAAGCGAAACAACTGCGATCGTAAAAGGTGTCGTCATCGACGACTGGTTCTTTGGCGTGCAGGCGGTTTCACCGGATGGCTATGCCAGCCCGATACAGTTTGCCGGCGTCGTTGGCGCTTTCCTTCCGCCGACGCCGAAGTAGGTGCGATCAGCGCGCGGCGAGAATGTCGTCAATATAGGCCGGCTTGCCAGGTATCCGCTCAAGTCGCGGATAGCGGTGGCCTCCACGATAGTCGAGCCGGATGGTCTTGAACGTTTCGCCTGTACGAATGAGCAGCTCCACTGGCGTGCCCGCCTTGGTCGCCGCTACCGCCGCTCTGAGTCGATCCGCTGAGAAAGCTTGACCGTTCACTCCCGTGATCGTCAGAGACGTATTCAGGCCCGCCTTCCACGCGGGGCCATTCCACTGGATGAGCAAGATCTTGCCATTCTGATCCACCGACAAGCCGATGGAATAGAGCAGGTTGGCTCCGCGCGATCGCACTTCGCCATCACGCCATACTCCATTGGGCGTCTCTCCATACACGAGACGATAGCCTCCGCGTTCGAGCCCCGCGAGCGGCGCTGTCTTTGCGACATCGTCCACGCGCGTCTTCAAAAAAGCTTCCCAGTCATAAGGCTCGATCTTGTTGAGTGTCGCTACGACGTCCTTGCGGGTGTAGGTTAGTGTGCCCCAGTCGCCGTCGTTGACACCAAAGAAGGCCTTCGCGAAATCGTCGAGTGAACGCTTGTTACCGGATTTTTCGCGGATGAGCGTGTCGACATCCATCCAGATCAGTTGGCCTTCGGAATAGTAATCCTCACTGCGCTGCCAGTTCTGCCAAGGCAGGGATCGGCGCGCGGCGATGATGGGGTCCATCGTGGTGTCCGCCAGCGGGCGCCAGTCTCGTCCCGTGCGGGTATCGTAGATCGCAGCGTTGTTAGCGATCAGATCTAGCGCCTGCTGCTTGCTGACGAAGCCTGAACGCGCCGCGAGCACGTGACCGAAATACTGCGTCTGCCCTTCATAGACCCACAGCAAACTGTTGCGCATCGGCGTATTGAAGTTTGGCGTCCAGAGATCCGCCCCGCGGCGATATTTGCCGTTCCATGAATGGTTGTATTCATGCGCCAGCAGGTCCTTGCTGACGAAGCCTGTGTCCCAGTTGCGATAGTATCCGCTGCCAACGCCGTTGTCGCTTGACCGCTGATGCTCAATGCCGGAGCCGGAAAGCTTGTCACTCACTGACAAAAGGAAATCGTAGTGATCGTAGTGGCGCGCGCCATAGAGCTTGTCAGCTTGCGCCACCAGATTGCGATTGACCTGAATGATCTCCGGGGAGGGGTCTATCTGCCCAGGCTCATCTCCCATGACGTTCAACGTCACGCGCGAACGCCCGCCCGGATCAAGATCGAACTTGCGCATGTACTTGCCCGCGAACAGTGGGCTATCGATTACGGTCTCCCAATCGGCTGTCTTGAACTTGACGACGCCGTTCGCGCTCGACGCTGTTTCCAGAGCAGTGGCGTAGTCCCATCCTTGCGGCAGCTTCACGGAAACGTCGAAGTTCACCTTCCGCGTATAATGACCCGCTGGATATAGCGCGGCGATATACCAGTTCAGCTTCAGCATCTCCGGCGTCATCATGATCGGGCCTTGCGCGGCCTCGATGGCGCTCAGGAATTGTGCTTCGATCTCTATGGTCTTTGCACCCTGCGGCACGTCCACACGAAAGGCGTAGACGTCTCCTGGATCGCGCGTCCACGCGAGCGGCTTGCCACCGACCGTCATCTTCAGGCCGGAATAGTTGTAGATCGGTCCACGCGGCGCATGGTTACCCATGATCCATTGCGAATACAGCAGCGTCATCGGCCCGGTGCTCGAAACGGGGATACTCTGGCGTATGCTGAATATCCGCCGGTCAAGGTCGGTAGCGTCAACCTCGAGCTTCAGTGTTCCCGGGTAGGCCACATCTCTCGGTGCAGGCGTCAACGGCGCCGTTGCGGCTGGTTGAGGCAAAGATCGCACGGGCTTTTGTGCCAGCGCGGGCGTAATAACGAGTACGGTTGCAGCCAAGGCGACGGCGAAGCGCTTCACGGGACTATTCCTGACTAATTGGCTCACGTCTGTTTGAAATAGACCGAGCCGCCCCCGGGACACAACGGCATCTGAGCCCACTGGTGAAGGGGTGGAAACTGGTGCAGGTCTTTGGAAAGTCGGGCGAGGGAGATTTGCATGGAAACCGCGACGGGTGAGACGGCTGCCAAGCCGCCGACACCGCTGCGCACCGTTGTGGTCGCTTCTTCGGCTGGCACTGCGTTTGAGTGGTACGACTTCTTCGTCTACGGCTCGCTGACCACCATTTTTTCGCGAAAATTCTTCAACGCCGCGGAGATCGGCGAGGCGAACGCCACCCTGGCGACGCTGGCGGTTTTTGCTGCAGGTCTGCTGTTCCGGCCGCTTGGCGCACTGATCTTTGGCCGTATGGGCGACCGCTTCGGCCGCAAGGGCGCGTTCCTGGCTACCGTCATCATGATGGGTGGCGCCACATTCCTGATCGGCTTGTTGCCAGACAACAAGGAGCTGATGGGCTTCAGCGCGATCCTGCTGGTCATCCTGCGAATTCTTCAGGGCATGGCGGTGGGTGGCGAGTATGGCGGCGCTGCGATCTACGTCGCTGA
>CALMWO010000003.1 GCA_937873805.1 uncultured Hyphomonadaceae bacterium | reverse complement strand
CGATGGACGTCTTGTCCAGCCAGGCCAACCTCGCCGGCTACCGCGCCGTGATCGAAGGCTCGCAGCTCTATGGCCGCGCCCTGCCGATGATGATGACGGCCGCCGGCACTGTCGCCGCCGCGAAAGTCTTCGTGATGGGCGCCGGCGTCGCGGGCCTCCAAGCCATCGCCACCGCCCGCCGTCTTGGCGGCGTCGTTTCCGCAACGGACGTTCGCCCCGCCTCCAAAGAGCAAGTCGCCTCGCTCGGCGCGAAATTCATCGCGGTCGAGGATGACGAATTCAAAGCCGCCGAAACCGCCGCCGGATACGCCAAGCCCATGTCGGCCGAATATCAGGCCAAGCAGGCCGAGCTCGTCGCCAGCCACATCGTCAAGCAGGACATCGTCGTCACCACCGCGCTGATCCCCGGCCGCCCCGCGCCCGTGCTGGTCACCGAAGCGATGGTGAAATCCATGCGCCCCGGCTCTGTCGTGGTCGACCTCGCCGTCACCCAGGGCGGCAACTGCCCGCTGTCGAAACCCGACCAGGTCGTCGACGTGAACGGCGTCAAGGTCATCGGCTTCACCAACCTGCCCGGCCGCATCGCGGCAGATGCATCCGCCCTCTACGCCCGCAATCTTCTCGCCCTGCTGCCGCTGCTCACCGGCGAGAACGCAGCCTTCGCCCCGAAGTGGGATGACGAGATCGTCAAAGCCGCCGTCCTCACCAAGGATGGCGCAGTCGTCCACCCGGCGCTGAACAGCTAGGTCCGGCTTGTCCGGAAGAAGGATCGCCCCATGATGAAGCGCCTCGCGGTACTCGGCCTCACGGCCCTGCTGGCCGCCGCGCCCGCCTTCGCCGCCACCGGCACCGAAGCGGTCGACCCGCTGATCTTCCGCCTCGCCATCTTCGTGCTGGCGATCTTCGTCGGCTACTATGTCGTCTGGTCGGTCACGCCCGCCCTGCACACGCCCCTGATGGCCGTCACCAACGCCATCTCGTCGGTCATCATCGTCGGCGCGCTGATCGCCGCCGTCTCCGGCTCGGGCCAGGAAATGACGTCCGACCTCTGGATCTCAAAAGGCATGGGCGGCGTCGCCGTCGCGCTGGCCGCCGTCAACATCTTCGGCGGCTTCCTCGTCACGCGCCGCATGCTCGCCATGTACAAGAAGAAAGACAAACCGGCAGCCAAGGAGGGCGGCCGGTGAAGCTGACATACCCTCTGCGCGGCTTCGCCATCGTGACCCTGCTGGTCGCCGCGATCGCCACGAACGTTGCCTGCTCGCCCGCCAAAACAGAAGTCGCCGCCGAACAGTCCGAAGCCGGGGTGGTCAAAGTCGTTGCCGATTTCAAGACTGCCTGGGAATCCCAGAACTACGACGCCATGATCGACCTCAGCATGCCGCAACCCCTGCTGGATCAGATCATCAAGCAGTCTGGAGCCCCGCCAGATACGAGCCCCGAGGAGCTTAGCCGGGAAATCAAGAAGATGATGGCTGGCGTCCTGGCTCAGGCAAAAATTATTGAGCTGTCGATCGACACTGACTCAGCCAGCATCATGACCTCGCCGACAGGCCGCAAGCATGCGCTCGTCCCCTCTGTCACTATCGTGGATGTTCAGGGAACGCGCATACGCTCCACGAACAGCTACCTGGCGTTTGCTGACAATGGCCGCTGGTTTCTGACGGATTCGTCCAGCCCTGAGTCTTTCGAGATGTTGAAGGTCGCCTTCCCGGACCTCTCAGGCCTGACGATACCGGAACCCAAGATGGAGGTGATTTCGCAATGAACGCCAATATCGCAGCCATTCTCTATCTCGTCTCCGGCGTCCTCTTCATCCTCTCCCTGCGCGGCCTCTCCAGCCCCGCCACATCGCAGGCCGGCGCCCGCAACGGCATGATCGGCATGGCGATCGCGATCGCCACCACGCTCTGGATGGCGTGGGAGAACAATGCCGGCCTTGATGCCGTGACCATCGGCATCATCGTCGGCGGCATCGCTGTCGGCGGCATTGTCGGCGCTGTCGTCGCGCAGAAGATCAAGATGACGGCCATGCCGCAGCTTGTGGCCTTCTTCCACTCGCTGGTCGGCCTCGCCGCCGTGCTCGTCGCCGCCGCCGCGCTCTATGCGCCGGAAAGCTATGGCATCGGCGTGCCCGGCCAGATCCACACCGCCTCGATCATCGAGCTGTCGCTCGGCTCGGCCATCGGCGCGCTCACCTTCACCGGCTCGGTCATCGCCTTCCTGAAACTCAACGGCAACATGTCGGGCGCCCCGATCATCCTGCCCGCGCGCCACCTGCTGAACATCGTGCTCGGCCTCGCCATCGTCGCGCTGGTTGTCACCATGATCCAGACCGAAGGCTCGCAGCCCTGGATGTTCCTGTTGCTGACCGGCCTCGCGCTGGTGCTGGGCGTCACCCTCATCATTCCCATCGGCGGGGCAGACATGCCCGTCGTCGTCTCGATGCTGAACTCGTATTCGGGCTGGGCCGCCGCAGCCCTCGGCTTCACGCTCGAGAACAACGCACTGATCATCACCGGCTCGCTCGTCGGCTCGTCGGGCGCGATCCTGTCCTACATCATGTGCAAGGCGATGAACCGCAGCTTCATCTCCGTCATCCTCGGCGGCTTCGGTGGAGAAACTGCGGTGGCTGCGACCGGCGGCCCCGCCAAGCCCGTGAAAATCGGCTCGGCAGACGACTGCGCCTTCGTCATGAAGAACGCATCGAAAGTCATCATCGTCCCCGGCTACGGCATGGCTGTCGCCCAGGCCCAGCACGCGCTCAAGGAAATGGGCGAGAAGCTGAAAGCCGAAGGCGTCGAAGTCACCTACGCCATCCACCCCGTCGCCGGCCGCATGCCCGGCCACATGAACGTGCTGCTGGCCGAAGCCCAGGTTCCGTATGACGAAGTCCACGAACTGGAAGACATCAATTCTTCCTTCGCCCAGGCCGACGTCGCCTTCGTCATCGGCGCCAACGACGTCACCAACCCCGACGCCGAAACCAACACGGCCTCGCCCATCTACGGCATGCCCGTCCTGAAAGTCTGGAACGCCAAGACCGTCTTCTTCATCAAGCGCTCTCTGGCGTCAGGCTACGCCGGCGTCGAGAACCCGCTCTTCTTCCGCGAGAACACGATGATGCTCTTGGGCGACGCGAAGAAGATGACCGAGGAAATCGTCAAAGGTCTTTAGTCACCACCC
>CALMWO010000002.1 GCA_937873805.1 uncultured Hyphomonadaceae bacterium | reverse complement strand
CTGCGCAACGATTTGGCAATCGCACTGTCGCTGTTCGATCGCGACATGGGTGAAGGCGGCTGGGCGACATGTCTGACCTTTACGATGGCCGACTGCGCAGCGGCGCCGGCGCTCTATTACGCCAACCAGGTCGCGCCGTTCGGGGACAAGCATGCCGGCGCGGCGCGCTATCTCGATCGCCTGATCGCACGCCCCTCTTTCGCGCGCGTGCTGGCGGAAGCCGAGCCGTTCTTTGCGATGTTTCCCAAATCCTGAGAGATGACCATGACCGCCAGCAAAACCAGGCACGCCATCTTCACGATCGAGCGGACGTTCAAGGCGCCGCCGAAGCGCGTCTTCGCGGCGTGGGCGACGCCGGAAGGCAAAGCCGCCTGGTTCGGCGGACCTGCGGGCGACAGCGTGGAAGAGATCCGCGAGTTCAATTTCCGCGAGGGCGGCAGCGACCGGCTGCGCGGACGTTGGAACAACGGACGCATCTCGGACTACAAGAGCACCTACTGGGAGATCATCCCGGAGAAGCGCATCGTCTATGCGTATGAGATGTTCATGAACGACAGCTTCCGCATGTCGGTTTCGCTGGCGACGATCGAGTTCGAGCCGGCGGGGACGGGCACGAAGCTGACGATGACCGAACAGGGCGCCTTCCTGGAGCCGTTCGATACGGATGGTGATGACGCCGCCTCGCGCGAGCACGGGACCAACTGGCTGATCGACAAGCTCGCCGCGCATCTCGACGGCTAACGCCGCTTCTCTCCGAGAATGCTTGATAGACGCGGCGGCCTGGGCGCGCCCTGACCGGCGGCGGCACGCTCGGATCGGCGGCGGCGGACGGGGGCGTCGCGGATGATCGTCAGGAAAACGATACCGAGATCGACAGCGATTGAGGCGAACAGGGCGAGGAAGGCCTTGTCGTCGAAGACGAAGTCGCGACTGCCTTCGAATTTGAGGCCGAGCGGCTGGGCGATCCACTGGATCAGGCCGAAGAAAGCTGCGCGCGTTGCCTTCGGGCCTTCGAGAAATTCGAATTCGGGCGTGGTGACCGGCTCAACGCTGCGGAGCTGGGCCGAGGCGGCAATGAGCTTTTCGTTGAGGACGACATCCCAGCAATAGCCGGGATCGGCTGCGCGGGCCGGATCTGCGCTGCCAGGACGTTTGGGGTCGGGGCCGACTTCGGCGGCGAGAGTCTCAAGGCGACCGGCGAAGGCGTTGGCGTGGAGGGCTCGCAGATCGTTGGCGGCGTTGGCGAAGGCGCGGGATTCTTCGTGGACGCTGGTGAAGAGGACGCGGCGTTCGGCTGACGGGAGCTGCGAGGCTTTCGCCAGCTTTTCGAGTGTCGCGCGCTCGGCGGCGGGAAGATCGAGCGATGCGGGCGGCGGAGCGCGATTGACGAGCGCCGAGACCTGATGGTCGAGCCTTGCGCGTTGAGTGGCGACGGGAGCGATCCAGACGGCGCCGACTTCCGCGCCGAGATTTTGCGCACGGTCAGCGAAGGCGAAGCGGCTGCGCATGAGGGGGCCCTCGCCGGGCGTTGAGCCGGGCTGATTGGCGCAGGTGCGGCCCTCAGCGGCTTCGGTCTGGGCGCGAGCTGAAGCGAGCGCTGCGACATCGGCGGTGGCGCGTTCGGAGGTTTCGAGGGCGCCGGAGGTTCGGGTGATCGAGCCTGAAAGATCTGTGATGACGCCTTCGAACTGGCGCTCAGTGAATTCCTGACCGGCGAGTTCTTTCCAGAAGAAGCCGTAACCGAAACCGACGGTCCAGATCGCAAACAGCAGATAGAACAGGAAGGAGATCAGCCTGATCCACCACGACCCGCCTGCGACGAGATGATGGAGAGCGACCATCATGGCGGTGACGACGAAGAGCGTTGTCGCGACGGTGAAGGTCAGTTCGAAGGCCGACAGGCTTCCAGTGTCGGTGTTCGCGGCGCGGAGATCGGCGAAACCCAGGCCGGTGGCCAGAACCGAGAGCAGGAAGAACCCCAGCAGCGCAAAACCGGACAGGCCGCGGGGAGAAAACGGCGCGGTCAGCCACCGCCACCTTCCGATGCCCTGCCCCCTTGATCCCACGAAAGCCCCCGCTTGCCGGTTCATCCTAGCCTTAGCGCCGGGCGGGGTGGAGTCTGTTTTGGCGTCGGCGCCAAATTCGAGGGCACAGACAGGGCGGCAACTGCGTTTCGTCCGGCCTACGGCGCAAATATTGATTTATGATCAGGACTCTTCCGTCCGCTGACATTATCCTGGAAAAATCGGCTTGGGTGACATCTCGTTGATGGGCTGAGTGGCGGGGTATTTTCTTCGCCCGACCTCAAAAGTGAATCGGCGCTCATTATGCCAACCTCCGGAGGGCGGCAGCGCTTTAAATCCCGGCGCGACGCCGAACAGGTTCTTCGTGAAATCGTCGAGGATGGCGGCGTCGCATCCGAGTACCGGATCGAGGAACTGCCGGATGGCGGCTGCGTGATCGTGGTGCTGGATAATGACGGTCAGAGCGTAGCCGGGATGCTTGGCGCGTAACGCGCACGCGGGTGCGTTCTCGCAGGTGGCTGCGAGGCGCGTGGTTTGATTTTGAACATCGG
>CALMWO010000001.1 GCA_937873805.1 uncultured Hyphomonadaceae bacterium | reverse complement strand
CGGGCCAGTGGAATGATTCGGACATCTGGCGCGAACCGTCGCTGTATGGCGGCGCATTCCCGGCGCCGAACCCGACCGAGTTGCAGGATTTCGAGAAGCGCTATCAGGCGATCTATGGCGAAGCCGCGCCGCGTCTGGCGAGCTTTGGCTATGACGCGGGCGCGCTGGCGGCGACGCTGGCGGCGAATGAGCGGCTTGATGCAGCGATGATCCAGCGGCCGCAGGGCTGGAGCGGCGTCAACGGCCTGTTCCGGTTCAATCCGGACGGCAGCGTGGAGCGCGCGCTGGCGATCATGCAGCTGCAGAACCAGGGCGGCGTGAAGATCATCTCGCCGCCGATCCAGGCGTTTGCGGCGGGCAGTTAGGGCGAGATTTCGGCCGCTATCCGGTCAGCCATCAGACGGCCGCTTCGCGTGAGTGCAATGCGGCCGTTCTCGTTTGTGAGCAGGCCGGTGGCGGCGAACTCTTCGATGCGCGCCGCATCGAGCGACAGGCCGAGTTCGGTGATATCGGACACAGGAAAACCTTCGCTGACGCGCAAGCCCATCGAGACGCGCTCGCGCGCCTGGGCCAGCGGGTCGAGCGCGTCAACGGCGGCCCAGCCGAGGCCGTTGGCGTTGACCTGACGCAGATATTCCGGCGGCTTTTCGGCGGCGACCACGGCCCAGCGTTCCGGGCCGCTGGTGAGACGCCCGTGCGCGCCGGGGCCGACGGCGGCCCAATCGCCTGAGGACCAGTAGATCCGGTTATGCACGGACTGGTGTTCGGGCGCGCGGGCATGGTTGGAGATTTCGTAGGCGGGATATCCGGCTGCGTCCGCCATCTCCTGCGTGATCTCGTAGAGATCGGCGGAACGTTCATCGTCGAGCGGCGCCCAATCCTTTCGCTTCACGGCCTGGAAGAAAGCAGCGCCGGGCTCGATCGAGAGTTCGTAGAGCGAGAGGTGGTCGGCGCCGAGCACGAGGGCGCGGTTGAGTTCGGCGCGCCAGTCTTCGGCGGTCTGGTTCGGCAGGGAATAGATCAGGTCGATCGAGGTGGAGCGGAACTTGCCCTGCGCTTGCGTCAGCGCGGCGAGCGCGCTGGCCGCCGTGTGGGTGCGGCCCAGGAATTTCAGGCGCGCATCGTCGAGCGACTGGAGGCCGAGCGACAGGCGGTTGACGCCGGCGGCGGCGAAATCGGCAAAGCGGGCTGCATCGTCGGGATTGGCTTCGAGTGTGATCTCGGCGCCGGGCTTCAGGCCCCAGAGGTCGTTGATCCTGGCAATGAGGCGTTCGACCTGCTCGCCCGTCATCAGCGAGGGCGTGCCGCCGCCGAGGAAGATCGCATCGGCCTGACGCGCGCCGGTGCGTTCGCGCCAGCCGCCGAGATCCTTCAGGATGGCGTCGAACAGCGGCGCGGTATCCCGCGCCTTGGCGGCGTAGACATTGAAGTCGCAATACGGGCACACGCGCGCGCAATACGGCCAGTGGACGTAGACGCCGAAACCGCGCTGGGGATTGAAGCCGGACATGACGGGATCGCAGACGCCGAAATGGCGCGCGCGTCAACCGCGGGGCTTGTCGGGAACGGTAAATTCAACCCGTGCGCCGTTGCGCCAGGTGGGATCGATGCGGATTTCGCCGCCATGGCTCTGGATGATGGTGCGGCAGGTGGCGAGACCGATGCCTGTGCCCTCGCCGGCAGTGTGAATGCCTCTGGCGAGCGGGTTGAAGGCGACGATGGCGAAATCGGGATCGAAGCCGACGCCGTTATCTTCGATGGAAATGCGGATGCCTGTTTCCTCGCGCACGCCGTCGATGCGAATGGCCAGCGGCTTGTCGCGGCGGCGGTTCTTGATCGCGTTGGCGATGAGGTTCTGGAACACCGTGGTCATCAGCGTGGAGTCACAGCGCATGCGCAATTCGTGCAGGACGATGATCTGCGCGCCGGTGGTTTCAAGGTCGCTGGCGTGCTGGCGTGCGGCGGCCTGGACGAGTTCGCTGAGCGAGTTGTCGGTGAGCGAGATGCGCGTGTAGGCCGATCGGGAATAATCGAGCATGCCATCGATTAGCTTCGGCATTTCGATCGCGCTCTCGCGGATCGAGCGCGCGTGGCGCCGGGCTGTGTCGATGTCGTTCTTGCCGAGCGCTTCCTCGAGCAATTCGCCATAGAGCAGCACATGTCGCGCCGGCGCCTTGAGATCGTGAGCGGCGGAGGATGCGTACTGTTCAAGCGCTTCATTGGCGCGCGAGAGGCGGGAGGCCTGGTCGTTCGCTTCCGATTGCCACCCCTCGACCAGGCTGGAGAGCCACCAGATCAGCAGCGCCGCGAGGATCACACTGATCGACGCGTTGATGGCGAACAGGCCTTCCTCGGCCCAGCCCTGTGTTTCCGACAGCGCAAGACATACCGCTGCGGCGACGACAGGCAGCATGACAACGAGCGGCAGTGCGCGCCGCAAAAGCCGGCCACGCAGGCTGGCCTGCAGCACGACGCGACCAAAGCCGAGACGCGGATGGAGCATCACGCAGACCAGCATGAACCACGCGATCAGCGTAGCCGTGTGCAGCGCCATGGTGTTGAGCGGACTGCTCTCGTCCGGCGCGCCCTGAAAAAGGATGAGGCCGAAGATACGAAATAGCGCGGGCGTCGCCGCCACCAGCGCCATGACGCCCGCCGCCAGCGACCAGTGTGGCTTCAGGTTGATGATAATCAGCGCCACGGAGCCAATCATCAGGCAGAAGATCGAAGCGTCAGATGGAATGATCGACCATGGGTCAGAGCCGGTCGACTCACTCCGCGTCAGCAGCATGTGACCGAGCAGCACGACGAGCACAGCCGCAATCGCAGCCGATCCCCAGCGCGAACGCCTGGATTCGCGCAGAGACATGAGGAAGCTGACCGACAGCGCCATGAGCGCTGCGGCCGTGCGCGCCTTCATTGTGGGAAAGCCCGGGATGATGTTCTGCAGCGGCTCAAAGCCAAAGCCGTAGCCGATGATCAGGACGGCGGCCGCGACGCTGCCGATGGCGACGGCATGCCATTCGAGCGCCGAGAAATAGCGGCGGCGCGGCAGGCGGAGATACATGTCGAGCGTCGTTTGCACCATGGCGCGGGCTTTACCGGCAGACGTGAAAGATTGAAACCTCAGTGGCGCGGAAGTTCGCCACGGCTCCAATAGTCAACGATTGTGCCCGCCATGGCGCGGTAATCCTCGAGCGTGGTGGGCTTTTCGACATAGCCGCTGCAACCGCCGGCATAGGCGCGGTCGATGTCCTTCTGCAGCGCGGAGCCGGAGCACATCACCACCGGCACCGGATTGCCCTCGCCGCGCAGGAGCGACAACACGCCGAAACCATCAAGGTCCGGCATTTTGACATCGAGCACGACAAGGTCGGGCTTTTCCGAGCGGATACGATCCAGCGCGAGGATCGGCTTCATCTCGCCGGTCACCTCGACGCCACCCTGGGCCGAAAAGGCCAGTGTCATGAATTCGAGACAGCGCGGATTGTCATCGACGATCAGCACGCTTGCGAGTTTCGACATGCACCCCCCGAGGGTTTTCCGTGAGTTGAGCCTATCGCTTCAACCGGGTCTGTGAACCCGGACAATTACAGGGGTCTACACAATTGCGGCAAGACAAGAATGGCGCGCCAAGAACAATCAGCCCGTGAGAAAAGCTTTGAACTTCGCAAATGCGATCGCGCGGTGACTCATGGCGTGCTTTTTCGCCGGATCCATCTCGCCGAATGTTTCGGTCTCTCCTTCGGGCACGAAGATCGGATCATAACCAAAGCCGCGCTCGCCGCGCGGAGGAAAGACAAGCTGGCCGCGGAGGATGCCCTCGAAGCTTTCGACATGACCATCCGGCCAGGCCAGCGAGAGAACGCAGACGAAGCTGGCGCGCTTGTCGACTTCGCCATCGGACGTTGTTTCGGATTTGAGGCCGTCCTCGACCTTCTGCATGGCGGCGCGGAAATCCTTGTCCGGGCCGGCCCAGCGCGCCGAATAGATGCCGGGGGCGCCCGACAGGCCATCGCAGGCAAGACCGGAATCATCCGCCAGCGCGGGTTCGCCGGACGCCTTCGCCGCCGCCAGCGCCTTGAGTTCGGCATTGCCGCGGAAAGTGTCGGCAGTCTCTTCGGGCTCCGGCAGCCCGAGTTCGCCTGCGGAAACAGCTGTGAAGCCGGCATCGCCCAGCAGGTCGCGGAGCTCCTTCACCTTGCCCTGATTGTGGGTCGCGGCGATCAGGCGGCCGGGCGGTAGCTTTCGGCTGGCGCTCATGGCGGGCTGCGTCCTTTCGTCTGCCCGGGTGGACGGGCTTATTGTTTTTCGATATGGTCCGAATCCACTCCGCCAGACAAGTTGGCGGGTGGCAAGCTGGGGTAGGCATGCTGCCGCCGGGCTGGCGGGAATATTGGGCCGCGCTGTCGCGGTATGGGTCGGATTGGAGCCCCATCTCTTATGCTAATGCGCGCGACCGGCCGCGGCTCGATCTCGTCATTCCTGAAGATTGGTGTGGATGTGGTCTGGGTGATCGCATGCGCGCTGCTCGGCTTCATCTGGATTATCGCCGCCTTCGCCATCTATGGGCTGGTGACGGGCAACCCGACCTTCCTCGACGTCGTGGGACCGAGCGGGGCGAACAAGCTGGGGACGCCGCTTGGCCTTTCCATATGGATCGCGATTGGCTCGATCCTGTGCATCGGCGTGATGATCGTCTGCGCCTACCTGCGCGGCGTGTTTGAAACACTGGTCGCGGGCGACCCCTTTGTGCCCGAGAACGCAACCCGGTTTACGGCCATCGCCATTGTTCTTGCGGTCATGGAAACCTCGGCGATGTTTGTCGCTGCGATCGTCAGCCTGGTGTTTGGCGTCCTGGCGCCGTCAGGCCCGCCCGTCGCGTTCCAGTTTCCGAACATCAATTACCCGGTTTGGCTGGCGGTTGTGACGCTCTGGGTGCTGGCGCAGGTGTTCCGCGAGGGCGCCGCGATGCGGGAAGAGCAGAAGATGACGATCTGAGCACCCACATTCATGTGATGGTGCAGTCATTGCAGTCCCGGAAAGTTTGGCTTTACGGGTTGGTTAAGGGCGAAGCGCTGCCCGGACAGCGTTGACGGCAAGCTGGCGGATGGTCCGCCGGCGCGAACAAAGGACGATGACGGCGCCAATGGCGATCCGCGTCACCCTCGATCGGGTCCTTCTGGACCGGCGTATGTCGCTCACCGAGCTGGGTGATCGCGTCGGCATTACGCTTGCGAACCTGTCGATCCTGAAGACCGGCAAGGCGAAGGCGATCCGCTTCTCGACGCTTGAAGCATTGTGCCGGGAGCTCGGCTGCCAGCCGGGCGATATTCTGGTCTGGGACCCGGACGAGGTTTCCGAAGCCGACGACGAAGAAGACGGACGCGCTGTCGCCGCTGAATAAGTTGGCCTGACAAGCTGATCTGCGAATTTTTCTCCCACCCCCCATGAATTCATATGCGCTGCTGGCAATACGCGCACGGCTTCTCATTTCGCGTGTGCGTGTGATGCATCCCCGCCAACAGGCTGCCTGATTGCAGCCATGATGGAACGGAACGCTGGACCATAACCGCGAAACACAAAGCGCAGGGGACGCGCATGAGCGAAGAGCCGATGCACGCCGTGATGATGGCGCTTCTGACCGCTACAGCAGGCTGCATGCTGGCGATGGCGGCGGGCATGGCGCGGGCTTCGCGGCCTCTGGTGAGCTGGACGGGCGTTACCTTCGACCTTGCGGCGGTCGCTTACGCGATCAAGCTCTGGAACAACCAGTCGCACATTCTTCCGATATGGCTCTCAGCGCCGGTTATTGCCGTATCGGCAAGCACGGTTGGCTGGTTCTGGCTGTTCGTGATGGCGCTGTTCGAGGATCGCATCAGGATCAGGCCTGTGATGCTGGCGCCCGTGGCGCTGCTTGTCGTGTCGATGCTGGCTTCGACTTACCTGCCCGCCCCTTTCGCGCCGTGGTGTTCGATCATCTTCAACGCCACGCAGGTGTTGATGGCGCTGCATGTTCTTTATCTCGTCGCGCAAGGCTGGACAGGCGATCTGGTCGAGGCGCGGCGGCAATTGCGCGGGCCGTTTCTCGTCACGGTGACCACTTACATCATCGTGACGCGCGGCTTCGAGTTGCTGAACGTCTTCGGGGCGGTGCCGCACTGGTATCTTCTGGCCAACGCGATCGTCCTTTGCCTTGTCTGCCTTGCGGGAACGCTGGTTTTTCTGGAATCGCGGGGCGAGCTGTTCGGCGCGATCCCTGAACCGGCGGATGTGCGCGGCCTTGCAACACCGCAGCGAGTGGCCGCGCGCAACGGCGCAGGACTTGGGCTGGCTTCATCGCCAGACCGTTCATCGCCTGATCGGGCAAACCTGGATCGCGCAGTGAAGGCCGATCTCGACCGGCTCCATAATCTCATGTCGACACAGGAAATCTGGCGGGAAGAGGGGCTGACCATCGCCAGTCTGGCGGTGAAGGCGAACATGCCGGAAACCCACCTGCGGCGACTGATCAGCGATCATCTCGCCTATCGCAACTTTCCGAGCTTCGTGAACGCGCATCGCATTGCGGCCGCCAAGGCGCGGCTGTCCGATCCAAACGAGGCGCGCGTTACAGTGTCGACCATTGCCTATGATATCGGCTTTGCATCGCTGGGCCCGTTCAACAGGGCCTTTCGCGAGGAGACAGGTTTTTCGCCCTCGGAATGGCGGCGCAATACGCTGTGCGACAGCTCGCCAGCGTCCGACGAAGCCTGATCATCACCGCCCGAGCCGGAACAGGTCGGGTTTCTGAAGAATAGTTCGTAGCCTGCCCCGTGCGGAAGCCTTGACGGATGACACTGTCATCTTGATGTCCTTAGATCGGATCTGATCACGAGCTTTCGAGCCCGGGGACAAGAATGACCGGCGAAACGACCGGCGAGTTTTCCCAGTTGCTGCTGGGGCTGTGCGCGGGCGGATTGCTTGCGATGGCGGCAGCGATGCTGCGCGCGCCGCGCTGGACCGCGCGCTGGACCGGGTTCGCGTTCTTCTTCACATCCGCCTTCTTCGCCGTGAAGCTGTGGTGCGACCAGACCCATGCGCTGCCTTACGAGGCGCGGGTCGTGATCGGCATGGTCGCCATGTCGTCGGTCGGCTGGTTCTGGCTGATGGTCATGGCGCTGTTCAACGACTGCGACCAGTACCGGCCGATCATGTTCGCGGCCCCGGGATCGCTGGCCTTGCTGGCGCTTGGGCATCAGTGGCCGGGCGATTCGCTGATGCCGGTGGTCTGGACGCTGTCCACGCTGGCGCAGGCGGGCTTTGCGATCGCGGCGCTGATCATCGTGGTGCGAAGCTGGAAGGATGATCTTGTCGAATCCCGCAGACGGGTGCGCGGGCCTTTCATGTGTGGGGTGGCGCTCTACATCCTGTCACTCAGCGGCTTCGACATCTGGGCTGCGTTCGGCGAGGTTCCGAGCTGGTATCCCATGCTCAACGCCGCAATACTGACGATCTGCGTGCTGGCCGGGGCCTTTACCTTCATCGAGGCGCGCGGGGAGATGTTCGGCGAGGCCGATCCCACGCCGCCGCGCCAGCCGGAACCAGCTGTACAGAGTGTGATCCCGGCGATTCCGCCGGTGAACGGACATGCCAACGGTCATGCCGCCCTGAACGGGAATGGCGCGGTCATCGCAATCGATCGTGCGGCCAAGGCGGATCTCGACAGGCTGGAATGCCTGATGAGCCGGGATCAGGTCTGGAAGGAAGAAGGCCTCACCATCGCGAGCCTCGCATTGCGGGCCAGTATTCCCGAGACGCAGCTGCGCCGGCTGATCAATGACTGCCTCGGCTATCGGAACTTTCCGTCCTACGTGAACGCGCACCGGATCGCGGCGGCGAAAAACAGGCTGGCGAATCCGACCGAGGCGCGCGTGTCGATCTCGGCGATCGCCTACGACATCGGCTTTGCCTCGCTCGGGCCCTTCAATCGCGCTTTCAAGGAGGAAGCGGGGGTGTCGCCGTCCGAGTGGCGGCGCAAGGCGCTCGATCTGCCCTCGCCGATTTCTGAAGACGCCTGATCGATTTCTGAAAAGCGCTGATCTTTCAGTCGCCTGAACGAGGCGTGCCGGCGCCAAGGCCAGGCAACTCTCCAAATCCCGAAAAGCCTGATCGATTTTTGCGAAGCCCCGCCGTTTCCCGAAAACGGCGAGCGGAGCTGCACGCGCCTCCCCATTGTTGGGTCATCCATAGAAGGAGAAACCACATGGATACGACCCTTTCCTCCTCGAAACGTTCTTCCTCGATCCTGACCAACACGCTCTCGGCCATCCTGTCGGTTGGCGCCGTTGTCTGGGCGGCAAGCGCCATGGCTGGCGTGGCGAACGCGCAGACCAGCCCCGCGCGAACGGCCGACCTGTCGTCCGAGACCGTCAGCTATGCCGATCTCGATCTCACCTCACACGATGGCGCCCGCGCGCTGCTGAAGCGGATCGACTACGCGGCCAAGCGGGTCTGCGGCCCGGAGCCCACCCTCAGCCCGCTGATGCCGGCGGTACGGTCGCACTACGAGCGCTGCCTTGACGATGCCGCGGATAACGCGGTCGCAACGATCAAGGCGCCCCTGGTTACCGCCCTGCACACGGGCGTCCCGCAACCCGTCGGCGAGTCCTTCGCGGCTCGCTGACGGCTTCCCTGGCGAGCTCTCGCCAACGCGCCTCGCGGCGGGCTTTCCGGATTTCGTCCGATCCACCGGGAAGCCCGCCGATTTTCTCAGGCGCGTGATGTTCTGGCTTTGGGTTTTGCCTTGGCTTGAGCTGGGGCCGGAGCCGAGGCCGGCTTGCGCTGCTGCGGCTTGAGGCCTGCGGGCTTGCCCTGATCGGGTTGCGACTTGAGCCAGAAGCCGAGCGCCATGACCTTGGCGTCGTCGAAGAAGGCGGCGTCGACGCGATCGAGGAAATCCTCGCGCGAAAACTCGATGCGCTTGATGTCTTCCTTCTCGGCCGCGAGGCCCGAGGCTTTCGGATCGACCAGGTCACCGGTCGCGACGGGCGCGTAGTAGAGGAAGATGCGTTCAGAGCTGGAGCCGGGCGAGACATAGCCGTTGGCGACCAGGATCAGCTTGTCGGCGCGGTAGCCGACCTCCTCCATCATCTCGCGGCGGATGCAGTCTTCGGGTTCCTCGTCTTCTTCCACTGACCCGGCCATGGCTTCGACGATGTAGCCCGGGCCTTTGTCGTAGGTCGCGATGCGGAACTGTTCGGCGAGGACGATCACGTCACGCTCGACGTCGTGAATAAGGGCGGCGGCGCTGTCGCCGCGTTCGAACACGAGACGTTGCACGTCCTCGAGCCGGCCTCGCTTCGCGACGCGATCATAGTCGAACAGGTATTCCTCGACCTTGTAGCGGCCCTTGAACACGGTCTTGCGCGACTTGATGTCGACGGTACGCTTTTTCGCGGCCATCAGGTGAATTCCTCAACGATGATGCGGGCGATTTCGGCGTGGGCGGCTGCCTTGTCGACGTTGGGCGCGGAGCTTTCGCTCAGATAGCTGGCGATGACGATGGGCGCGCGGCCGGGCGGCCAGGTGATGCAGCAATCATTGTGCGAGCCGTTGCCGCCCGTGCCCGTCTTGTCGCCGGCGCGCCAGTCTTGCGGAAAACCCGCGCGCAGACGGTCGAGACCGGTCGAGGCTTTTTCCATCCAGCCGATGAGACGCGTGCGGGACTCCGCATTCAACACCTCGTCCGTCGTGAGGATGCGGCGGAGCGTGCGCGCCATGGCGTGCGGGATGGTGGTGTCGCGCGCATCGCCGGCCCGGTTTTCATTGAGCTCGGGCTCGCGCCGGTCGAGCCGCGTATGGGCATCGCCGCTTTCGCGGAGGAAGCTGGTGAGACCTTCCGGCCCGAACATCGGGACAAGCAGCAGGTTCGCCGCCGTGTTGTCGCTGACGGTTACAGTAGCTTCGCAGAGCTGTTCGAAGCTGAGGGCGCCCATATTGTTGGCCGCGTTGATGGAAGCTTCGGTGACCGGCGAGGTCGGGACGATATCCGACACGGTATAGTACATGTTCGCTTCGAGATTGAGCCCCTGCTCGCAGCGCTTCAGAACACCAGCGGCAAGGAGCCATTTGAAGGTCGACGCCATCGCGAAGCGTTCCTGCATGCGATGGCCGATCTCGGCGTCTGATCCCGTATCGATGGCGCAGACGCCGATACGTCCGCCGAGGCGCGCCTCGATCGCGGCGAAACGTTCAACAGCGCGCGGAGCGGCTGCGGCGGGGGGCGCGCTCGCGCAACCAGCCACAAGAAGACCGGCCCCGCTAGCGATGATCCCCCGCCGCGTCTGCATTACAGCCCGAGCGCCTTGCGTTGAGCCGCGAAGAGCTGCTCGCAACCGGACTCCGCGAGGTCGAGCAGCGCGTTGAACTCGGCGCGCGAGAAGGCGCGTTGTTCGCCTGTGCCCTGGATCTCGATCAGCTTGCCGCCGGAGGCCATGACGAAGTTGGCGTCGACCTGCGCCGCGGAATCTTCCGGGTAGTCGAGGTCGAGGACCGGGACGTCATTGAAGATGCCACACGAGACGGCGGCGACCTGAGCCGAGAGGGGGTCTGTCTTGATGACGCCTTCGTCCTTCAGGTAGCGCATGGCCAGCGCGAGGGCGACATAGGCGCCGGTGATCGCAGCAGTGCGCGTGCCGCCATCGGCCTGAAGCACGTCGCAGTCGAGCGTGATGGTGTTCTCGCCCAGCGCCTTCATGTCGGTGACTGAGCGGAGTGCGCGGCCGATGAGGCGCTGGATTTCCTGGGTGCGGCCGGACTGCTTGCCTTCGGCGGCTTCGCGGCGACCGCGGGTGTGGGTGGCGCGCGGCAGCATGCCGTATTCGCCGGTGACCCAGCCCTCGCCCTTGCCCTTTTTCCAGCGCGGAACTTCGCCCGCCCAGGAGGCCGTGCAGAGGACATGGGTGTGGCCAAACTTGGCGAGGCAGGAGCCTTCGGCATAACGCGTGACGCCAGCCTCCAGCGAAATGGGACGGAGCTGGTTGGGCTGTCTGCCGGACGGACGCATGATGACCTCTGAACTGATACCGCAGCGCTGGTAGCAGAGGCGAGGCGGGCTTCCTACTGGGCCTGAGTCAACGCCGCCAGCGTGCGCGGCTCAGCGATCTTCTCCAGCCTGAACCCTTCCATGACGTGACCGTCGTCCGCGAGATAGACCAGGAACACCTCGCCCGGCTTGCCATAGAAGGCGTCATGCGCCGGTATCTGGCCGCAAGGCGGCGGATTGCCCATGCCGAGGGTCAACTCGCCCGGCGAACCTTTTCCCTTCGCCCAGCGTACCGGCTTGAGGATGGAGACCGGATTGCCGTTCATGTAGTCGAATTGCTTCGGCATGCCGCTGATCTTGTCTTCCCGATCATAGCGGACCACGGCGATGCTCCTGGCTTCATCGAACAGCCTTGCCTGCTGCTTCAGCTGCCACGCGCGATCTTCAACGGCGCGGCTGGCGACATGGGACTGGATCCACGCCAGGTCGAGCGCCGCGACATCCGCGGCCGAAGCGCCCGCAGGCGGGGATGGCGGCGGCGGATAGGGCATGGGCGAGCAGGCAAAGGCAGGCGCCGACATGCTGGCGACCGCCAAGGCTAGCACGCCAAATCCAAGATACTTCATGACCTGAACCCCGCTCGATGATCTGAGCATCGGCGTTGACCGCCCGGCGCGCAAGACGGCCAGACACGGCTTTTCGTCGTGTTTTCGGCCATATTCTCGGGTTGAACCTGCCCGCCCGCGCCCATACGTTCCCCCCGCAATGACGACCAGTCCGCGCAATCCTCCTGGAGCTTCCGCCTCCCTGTCCGCCTTTGCGGCCATGGACAGGCGGAGCCGCGATATCTTCCGGGAGATCGTGCAGTCCTATCTCGATACCGGCGAGCCGGTGGGGTCGCGGACGATTTCGCGGCGGGGCGTGCAGCTTTCGCCAGCTTCCATCCGCAACATCATGTCGGACCTTTCCGAGATGGGGCTGATCGACAGCCCGCATACTTCGGCCGGCCGGGTGCCGACGCATGCGGGGCTGCGCATGTTCGTGGACTCGCTGATGCAGCTGGGCGAACCGGGCGAGGCGGACAAGCAGACGATCGAAAGCCGTCTGGCCGGCTCGGGCCGGCGGATGGAGAATGTGTTGTCGGAAGCTTCCGAGCTTCTGTCGGGTCTGGTTGGCGGCGCGGGGCTGGTTTCGACGCCGGCAGCAGATGCGCCGATCCGGCATATCGAGTTCGTGCGGATTTCGGCGGAACAGGCGCTGGCCGTGATCGTCGCCGAGAGTGGCGACGTTGAGAACCGCGTGCTGGCCCTTCCGCCCGGCCTGCCCGCGTCGGCGCTGATCGAGGCGGGGAATTATCTCAACGCACGCATGAAAGGCCGGACGCTGGCCGAAGCGCGTGAGGCCGTGCTGGAGGAAGTGCGTTCGCGCAAGGCGCTGCTGGATCAGACGGCGGCGAAGCTGGTCGAGGATGGGTTGGCGCAATGGTCTGGCGAGGATCCCGCGCGGGGGCGGTCGCTGATTGTGCGCGGGCGCGCGAACCTGCTGGACGATCCGAATACGGGCGAAGACCTCAATCGCGTGCGTGGGCTTTTTGCCGAGCTTGAGAAATCCGAGAACCTGCTCAACGTGCTGGATACCGCGCGGGATGCGGATGGCGTGAGGCTGTTCATTGGCTCGGAAAATCCGCTGTTCTCGTTGTCGGGTTCGGCGATGATTGTTGCGCCCTACATGAATGCCGAGCGCAAGATTGTGGGGGCTTTGGGTGTGATCGGGCCAACGCGGCTGAATTATGCGCGCGTTATCCCCATGGTGGATTATACCGCGCAGGTCATCGGGCGGATGCTCGACGGCCGCGCGCCAGAGAAGAGATAGAAGAGACGATGAACGAAACGCCCGACCAGAAAGAGCCGCCGATCGAGCCCGTCGCCCAAGCCGTCGCGGCGGAACGCACCGGCG